>JBFWSD010000024.1:0-16016 GCA_050248575.1 Gemmataceae bacterium | reverse complement strand
CGCCACGGGCCTGGTTGAGCAGGTCGGCCATGGTGGGATTGCGGGTGAGGTCGAGGGCAAAGCTCTTCAGGGTGTGTTCGATCGGGCTACGGTTGTCGTAGTTGACCGTGATCGGGCCGTTGCCCGCGTCTTCGAGCACCAGGCTCTTGAGCAGGTCGTTGATGTCGTCCATGTGGAACTGGAGGTCGATACGGGCTTGCCCGTCCACGGGGCCTTCGCGCTGGAAGTAGCCCACGCCGCTCGAGAACATGACGATCTGCTTGATGGGCAGAGCGGTGCCATTCGGCCTGGGCTGGGCCAGCACCGACGAAGTGGTGGCGAACAGCAATAATGCCGCCACCGCCATAAGACGCTTGTTCCTCATGACTTCTGTCTCCCAGAAAGAAAAGAGCTGCAACGGGGCAAATCGCCCTGAGAGGGTCTTCTCCCCTCAAGACGGCAACGGCGGCGAAATGGATTGAGAGTGACGATTTTTTTACGGAACGCATTCTGCATGGAGATTTCACGGTTCACTGCTGCCCTGTGCATACTTGTTCATCACGAAGGTACGCAACGGGCAAACCCCAAGGGAATCCATTTAACTTTTCGCAGAATGTCTGTCTTGCAAAAAGTGGATGGCCATACTCCGTTTCATGAGCTAAGCTCGGAGAAGTTCGCACCCCTCGGGTGCGAAATGGAGTTGTTTGCCCGCCTGCAACGAGCGGAGTTCCGCATGACACATCAACATGCCGCTCATGACCGCTCTTCCTCCCACGAATCGGCTGGGCGGTTGCACGCCATCTTCGAAACCTTGACCGAGGGCGTTGTTACCTCCGATCTCGACGGTCACCTACTCTACTGGAACCCGTCGGCCCTGGAGATGCATGGGCTCACCCGCGCAGACGACGTGCGGAGGCACTTTTCCAGGTTCGTGAGCGACTACGAGGTCTTCTCCATCGAAGGCCAGCCTGTGCCGGTCGAGGACTGGCCCCTGCCACGCATTCTCCGCGGAGAACGACTGGTCAATTTTGACCTCAAGGTGCAACGGCGCGATCAGGACTGGCAGCGTGTCTTTCGCTATGCCGGCGATCTGGTCAACGATCCCAGCGGCAGACAGATCGCCTTTGTTACCGTCAGTGATTTGACCGAGCGGTTTGCCGTTGAAGAGGAACTGCGTGAGCAGAACGAACGGTTCCGCCTGCTTGTCGAGGGGGTGAAGGACTACGCGATCTTCATGCTCGACCTCGACGGCAGGGTCATGACCTGGAACAGCGGGGCCGAGCGGATTCTCGGCTATCGTGCCGATGAAATCGTCGGGCAGCACTATTCCAAGTTTTTTACCCCCGAAGAGTCCGCGCATCAACCGAACGTGGAACTTGGCCAGGCCGTCGCCGAAGGCCGATCCGATGCCGTCGGCTGGCGCATTCGCAAGGACGGTTCCCGTTTCTGGGCCAACGGCGTTTTGACTGCCCTGCTCGACGGCAGCGGCAAAGCACGCGGCTATATCAAGATCACCCGGGACCTGACCGAGCAGCACCGCGCACATCTGCTCTTGCGCTCCATCCTCGATTCCTCGCCCGACAGCGTCATCTGCATCGACCAGCAGGGCCTGATCGAGACCGTCAACCGGACGACCGAACGCATGTTCGGCTACACCGCTTCCGAGTTGATCGGGCAGAATGTGAAGCTGCTCATGCCCGAGCCCTACCACTCGCAGCATGACTCGTATGTGAGCAATTACCTCCGCACCGGCTTGCCGAAGGTCATCGGCACCGGCCGCCAGGCCGACGCACGCCGCAAGGACGGCTCCACGTTTCCCGTGGAACTGTCCGTCACCGAGTTCCAGACGAATGGCAGCCGTCACTTCACTGGCGTCATTCACGACATCACACGCCGAGAGGAACTGGAACGGCAGCTGCAACAATCGCAAAAGATGGAGGCATTCGGCCAGCTGGCCGGCGGCGTGGCCCACGATTTCAACAACCTGCTAACGATCATCGGCGGCTACAGCGACGTGCTCCTGGCGCAGACTCCCGGGCACGAAGCGCGACGCGGGCCGCTCGAACAGATTCAACGCGCCGGTCAACGGGCCGCCTCCCTGACGCGACAGCTGCTCGCCTTCAGCCGTCAACAGCTGCTCGAGCCGAAAGTGCTCAATCTCAACGTCGTCGTCAGCGACACCGAGAAGATGTTGCAGCGGTTGATCGGGGAAGACGTGCAGCTCGTTGCCGTTCTCTCGCCTCAGCTGCACCGTGTGAAGGTCGATCCCGGGCAGATCGAACAGGTCGTCATGAACCTGGCCGTGAACGCCAGGGACGCGATGCCCGAGGGCGGCCAGCTCACCATCGAGACGAAGAACGTGGAACTGGGCGAGGACTACTGTCGCTCCCACCTCGAAGCCCGACCCGGGCAATACGTCCTGCTCGCAGTCACCGACACGGGCTGCGGCATGCCTCCCGAAGTCAAGGCACGCGTCTTCGAACCGTTCTTCACCACCAAGGGACCGGCCCGCGGCACCGGCCTGGGCCTGTCGGTGGTTCACGGCATCATCAAGCAAAGTGGCGGCAGCATCGACGCCTACAGCGAGGTGGGCACCGGCACCACCTTCAAGATTTACCTGCCCGCGGTTGCGGCACCGGCCACCCGCTTCACGGACGCAGAAGCGCTCACGCGCCCGCAGGGAACAGAGACCATCTTGCTCGTCGAGGACGAAGCCGGTGTCCGCCAGCTCGCGGCACTGATTCTCCAGGACTGCGGCTACAAGGTGTTCTCCGCTGCCCTGGGCAAAGAGGCGCTCCAGCTCATGGAAACTTGCGCCGAGAAAATCGACTTGCTGGTCACGGATGTGGTGATGCCCGAAATGAGCGGCAGAAAGCTGGCTGAAACCCTGCAAGCACGCTATCCTGCACTCAAAGTCCTCTTCCTCAGCGGCTACACCGACAGCGCCATCCTGCGGCATGGCATTCTGCAAGAGACGGTTGCGTTCTTGCAAAAGCCGTTCACACCTTCGACGCTGGCCCGAAAAGTGCGCGAAATCCTCGATCTGCTGTAACGATTTGATGAACGGGCTTTCAACCACGCGCGAGGAAAAGATCACGGCTCCTGCGCGCTCGCCTCAGCATCTTCTCCGTGCACCGCAGGCTCTTCGAGTGGTTCGTCATGAGCGCCCCCCGGCTCGGTGATCCAGGGGGCCGCGAAGAAGACCAGCCCCATGAGCAGGTAGCCCGCCACCCAGGCCCGGGGCACCTTTTCCGTCAACAGGAATGGATACTCCGGTTGCAGGGTAAGCAAGATCGACGTGTCGCCCACGTGCCCCTGGTAGGAATGCATCAGGCCCACCAGCGTGAGCAGGGCAGCCGATACGCACCAGAGGGCCGCTGCGCGGAAATGTCCTTCGATCACCGCCACGGTGAGCGCCGCCAGGATCATGCAGGTGAAGATGAAGCCCTGTTCGAGGCGCAGCCCGCCATCCGCGCCGCCCACGCCTGCCTGCGTCAGGGCTTGCACCAGCTTGTCGGTATCCTTGAAGAGCATGACATCGCCGGCAGCGCGGATGCCGTTCTTCATCATCAGCACGCCCCAGGCGGCCACCGCGGGCAGCAGGCCGATCACCACCGCGGGCGCATGTGCCCGCGGCGTGGCCGTGAAGGCCTGTGCCGTGATGACAATGCCGATCCAGACCACGATGGCCAGTCCGGCATCCATCGGCACCGCGTAGGCGATGTAGGTCAAGGTGCCCGTCAGGCAGACGACGGTGAAGAAGAGTCCGTTCAGGATCGAGTAGCCGGCGCGGGCGCCGAGTGCTTTCCAGCCCGGATGGCCAATGTAGATTGTGGTCGGAAAGCAGGAGCCGAAGCAGGCCGCGGCCAGCGTGCCCAGCCCGTTCACGGCGAGCGAAGGGGCCGTGGGATACGGATCGCCCGCCGCCTCCGCCGACTCGATGTTCTGCAACGAGCCGATCAGGTTGAAGACGCCCATCGGGATGATGACCGAGAGATAGGCGACGAACTGCCCTTGCCCGAAAGCGCTGAGGAGATCGTCGAAGATGGGGGTGGGCGGATAGAAGCCGACAGCCCGGTCAGGGGAAACGGTGCCGGCAATGCCGGTGGCCCAGGCCAGCGCGGTGCCGAGGGCCACCGCGACCAGCCCGCCGGGCAAGCCGCCCTTGAAGCGAACGTTGCCAAAGTAGGTGAGCAGGATCACCGCCAGCGTGGTGAACCCCACGATCGGGTGCGCGAAAGTCTGGAAGAAAAAGCCGAGACAGATGAAGCCGAGCGCGATGCCGGAGAGGGTGGCGAGCAAGGCGGCCCGCGGCGTCGCCTTGCGGATGCGTTCGGCGACGAACGAGCCGAAGAACTCGATCAGTCCGGAACCGATGCAGGCAGCCAGCCCGGCTTGCCAGGCGACGCGATCGGGATCCGGGCTGCCCGCCGCGACCGCCGTCATCTTGGCGGGCACCATCACCAGGAAGATGTAGGCGATCAACGATGGGGTGTTGATACCGTAGGGCAGGGCACATACGTCGGTGCGGCCCGTGGCGTCGGCCAGCTTCTTGGCCTGCCAGGCATAGAAGAGGTTGCCGATCAAGAGCGACACGGCCACCCCGGGCAACACGTACTGGAAGAGCAAGTCGGGCTTCATGCTCAGGGGCGGACTCGTCCACAGTGCATAGATGAGCAAGAGCTGGACGAGGTTGTCGATGGCCAGCCCGAAAAAGCCATCCAGATCGCCGCGGGAAAACCAGCGCATGATGCGAAACCCTCCTGGTTGGAGTCCCGGCTTTAGCCGGTCGGGCGCGTTGAAGGAAGAAGGTAACCGGATGCGCAAAGTGGGGAAAGGTCACCTTGCTGGCGTACGACCTTTGAATGGCGGACCTGTTGTGTTCGTTTGTCAGCCCGGGCCGGACCTGCGAGAATCGAGCCATGGACGAGAAGCGCAGCCCATCACTCTGGTGGTTCGTGGACGTCTTCGTGGCGGTGATCGCCATCTGGGGGCTCTTCGGCCTGACGCAGGAAGATGGCAACGTTGTTCGCGATGGAAGTAGTGATCTGCGGTTGCTTCCGCCTGGCGGTTTCGATGGTGAACTGGCCAAGCTTCAGGGCCACGCGGGTATGGTGCTGTCGTTCCTGGCGGGCTGGTTTTTGCTTTCCTTCCTGGGCGTGAAGCGCTGGGTGGTTGCTGTCCCGGCAGAGGCCAGGTCGCCTCTGATGCTGGGACGATTCGGACTGGCAATCGTGGTGCTGCCCGTGCTGCTGGCAACGCTGCTCGCTATCGAAGTAGTGGTTATTCGAGAGATCCGGTTGCGTGAACCGCCGCCCCGCGCGATGTTTCACAACAAGCTCATGCGCGAACTGTTCACGCAACGGTGGGTGGCGGTTCCGCCCGCGAAGGACGAACGCGGCGCTGTCGCCTGGATCGATCATCGCGACAACCTGGTCGTGGTGACGTTGCCCGCGGGGAGCAAACAGGTGCCGCTGGGCGAAACACTTGCGGGCCGGTTCTCGACACGTTTTTACATCGGCATCGTTAATGAGAACCAAGCACAAGGAAGGTATGTTTCCGTGGAACGCACTCCGGATCGTCTGGTGCTGATCCGGATGGATGGCCAGATAAACACATTCACACTGCGTCCCGGGGCTGCCGCTGACTTTGACCACGAGCGCGGCGCGGACTTCGTCGAGCATCTTCGCGCCTTCGTGATCGAGGAAGAACAAGAAGACTACGATCGCTGGCGGCAAGAGTTGAGCTCTGCCGTATGTTCCATTCCAGACAAGCATCTCTGCGTGGAACGTGCTAGTCTCTGGTAATGCCCGTGCCGGTGGCGGGCTGCATGTTCTGTTGTCTTGCAGGTTGGCCAGTCATGGAATCGTTCGAGAACATCGTCACGCGCCTGTCGCTCCTCGTACAGGCGGGCAACCCGATCATCACCATCGAGAGCCGCGACGAGCCGCGCGTGGTCGATCTGCTTCGCGCTGCCGCGGTGAAGCTGGCCAGGCCCCTCTTCTCCTGGTCGATCACGCAAGGGCTGCGGCGGCTCTTGCCCGACGAGGAGCCGGTGCAGTCCTTCAACACTCCGGCCGAGCTGATGGCCCACCTGAGCACGTCGACCGGCCGGGCCATCTATCTCCTGCACGATCTGGCGCCGCATTGCCAGGATCCGCTCTTGCAGCGTCAGCTCTGGGAGATGCATCACTATGGCGACGAGCAGCCCTGGACGCTGGTGTTGCTCGATCCGGTGCCGTTGCCGGAAGCTGTGAGCCGGCTGGGTGTGCCGCAGCTGCTGGGCTGGCCCGATGCCTCGGAGCTCGACGAGGTGGTCCGGACCGCGTATCGCCAGGCCCACACTTCGAGCGGCGGCAAGACCAATATCGTCATGACGCGCGAACAGCGCGAGCAGCTCGTGCAAACGTTGCGCGGGCTGGGCCGGGCCGATGCGGGCCGCATCGTGAAGGCGGCCATGCTCGACGATCACACGCTCGACGCCAACGACTTGCCCCGCATCATCGAGGCCAAGCGCGACCTGCTGGGCCGCCTGGGCTGCCTGGAACCGATCGGCGTCAACGTCACCGTGGAGCAAGTAGGCGGACTGGCCCGCTTGAAAGCGTGGCTGAAACGCCGCCGCTCCGGCTTCACCGACCAGGCGCGCCAGTTCGGCCTGGAAGCGCCGCGCGGCGTGCTGCTCCTCGGCGTGCAGGGCTGCGGCAAGAGCCTGTGTGCCCGCATGATTGCCGCCAGCTGGGGCATGCCCCTCTTGCGGCTCGATCCCAGCAACCTCTATCAACGCTTCGTGGGGGACAGCGAATCACGGCTGCGCGACGCGCTGCGCCAGGCCGAGACGATGGCGCCGGTCGTCCTGTGGATCGACGAGATCGAGAAGGCATTTGCCTCGGCGTCGGCGGCCTCGGCGGACGGCGGGCTGTCACAGCGTCTGTTCGGCACGCTGCTGAGCTGGCTGCAAGATCATCGTCATCCGATCTTCGTGGCTGCCACCGCGAACGACGTGCAGGCGCTGCCCCCGGAGTTGCTTCGCAAGGGGCGCTTCGACGAGGTCTTCTTCATCGATTTGCCTCAAGAGGACGAGCGGAGACACATCTTCGCCGCGCATCTGCAAAGGCGGCGGCGGCCCGCCGAGGTCTTCGATCTCGACCAGCTGGCCCGGGCCAGCGCGGGCTTCAACGGCGCCGAGATCGAGCAGGCCGTCATTGCCGGCCTGTTCGACGCCTTCGACGCGGGCAAGCCCTTCGACACGGCCTGCATCATCCAGGCGATCGAGACGACGCAGCCCTTGTCGGTGCTGATGCGTGAGCGCGTGGAGCAGCTACGCGCCTGGGCTGCCCAGCGTTGCGTGCCCGCGAGCTGATCGAACCGTCGACCGCCAGGAACTGACTGGGGTTCTTCTCAGAGGCCGGGCTGAGCCTTGTTGCTGCCCGCCACAGCGGTCTTGCCGTGCCCAACCACCAGCAGCGTCTTGCGGCGCAAGAACCAGTCGCATTCGGCCAGCACGGTGGCGTCGGCGGGCAGCGCCGCCTTCAACCACGGCCAGTCCTTGTTATTGGTGATGATGAAACGATCCGGGCCGGCACAGAACCAGTCCGCCGCATCCTGTGGAGTGTGGTTCCACGGCGTCGACTCGGGCTGCTCCATCCCGTCGCGCACCACCACGAGCGGGTAGATCGGTCGCCCCAGATAGAAGACCCAGGTTGGCTCGAGACAGCCGAACCAGCCCACCTTGGGCTCGGGACAGTTCTCTTTCATCGCCGAGAAGAGGACCTCTTGTCGCTGTTCGCCCGAAAGGGCCACCAGGCCCAGCCCGAAGAAAGCCGTATTGAACGCCAGTGCCATGATTACCAGGGCGCTAGCGGCCTGGGGCAGCAAATCCTTTTTCATGAGCCACCAGGCGACGGCTGCGCCCGCCAGCGGGATCAGCCCGACCACGCCGAGCCATTCCTTGCCCGGCATGAAGAGCATCGCGGCAACCACGGCGGCGACCAGCAGGACCACGCCCGCGGCGCCAAGCAGCCGCAGCGAACGGCGCGGCCACAGGCTCGACGCTTCCAGTCCGGCGATCCAGCGTTCGAGGAAGCAGCCCGCGAGCAGCGCCAGGGCCGGATAGCACGGCGCGATGTAGCTGGGCAGCTTCGTGCGCGGCACGGAGAAGATGAACAGATAGACTCCTACCCAGCACAGGCAGAGCAGGTAGCCCGCGGACCAGTTCGCACGCCGCTTGAGAGCAACGGCCGCACACGCCAGCGCGGCGGGCAGAAACACCGACCACGGAAAGAAGCCCACCACGATCGGGCCCAGGTAGTAGAGCAGAAACGGCCCGCCATGCCCTTCCATGGAGGTCACGGCGCGGCCGAAGTGATGTTCCAGGAAGAAACCACGCAGGAACTCGCCGTCGGTTTGCATCCCCACCAGCACATACCAGGGGGCCGCCAGCGCGAGGGCAATCACGGCCCCGCTCACCAGCCGCATCGTCCAGCAAGTCTTCAAGACGTGCAGCGGGGCAAACGGCCTGAGCAGGCTGAGGCCGTAGTCCTTCCAGGTCGAAGGCGCGGCTTGCGCGGGCAACCGCCAGATCAACAGGAACATGCCGATGACAGCGAGCGGCGGGACGAGTCCGACCAGCCCCTTGGTAAGGATGGCCAGGCCGACAGCGATATAGAGCCACACAAACATCGCGCCGGTGGGAAAGTCGCGCGTGGGCTCGTTGTTGCCCGTTCCCGCCGGGAAGACGCCATACACGTAGAAGCACAGGGCCAGGGTCGAGAAGAACATCAGGTGAGCATCGACGGTGACCAGGTGCCCGGTCGTGTCCCAGAGGAGCGAGGTAGACAGGATGAGGGCAGCCCACAGGCCGACCTTTTCGTTGAAGAGTCGGTGGCCCAGGTAGTAGGTCAGGATCGAGCTGCCCAGCGCGAAGAGGGCCGACCACAGGCGCGCACTCCATTCGTTGACGCCGAACAGCTGATACGCCGTCATCGTGCACCAGTAAGCGAGCACTGGTTTGAGCACGCGCAGTTCGTGATTGAAGGTGGGCACGACCCAGTCGCCGCGTTCGAGCATTTCACGAGCGCAGCCCGCATTGCGGGGCTCGTCGCGATCCCAGAGGCGTGTGGAGCCAAGATGGGGGAACAGGGCAAACGCCGCCACGGCGACGATCAGCGCCAGGTGCCAGGCCACTCGCTTCATGACGGGAACCTCCCTGTTGCCCGGCCCGACGACGACGGACAGGCAAGCTACGCTAGATGTGCATGCGACCGGGTCCATGCAGCCCTGACGAGAGCAGGGCTTCTCCTGCCCAAGATCGACGGATCTCCGAGGGAACTTTACAAACACAGAATCAGTGAATCTCCGCGCTGGCGCGGCTGAGAATCTGCATTCAATTCCGCGTAGTTTTTCGGCCCGCGCACGCCGCCGCGCTTGACGGTCGCACCTCATCGGAATCTACTCACACTATCTCGGGTCCAACTCCAACTGCGAGGAATGTCATGTCGGCCAGACCGAGTCGGACCGCCTTTACGCTGATTGAGCTGCTGGTGGTGATCGCCATCATTGGCGTGCTGATTGCCCTCTTGTTGCCCGCGGTGCAGAAGGTGCGCGAAGCAGCCGCGCGGGCCAAGTGCCAGAACAACCTGAAGCAGCTTGGCCTTGGCCTGCACAACTACCACGACGCGGCCCGGCTGTTCCCGCTTGGTTCCGACAACGTGGCCGGCGCCTATCGCTTTGGCAACTGGCGTTATCGCCTCCTGCCCTACCTCGAGCAGGAGAACATGTTCAAGACCCCGATCGGCAGCAACAACGTCTGGCGCACCTCGAACAGCACCAACGGCTACACGGGCGATGCGCAACTGCCCGCCTGGCTCGTCACCTGGGGCAGCCATCGGGTAGCGCTGTATCGCTGCCCGTCGACGGCCTTGCCCGAAACCGTGACCAGCAGCCAGTGCCATGCCTCGCTGGGCTGCATCGATTCGCAGGCGGTCGATTACGTCGGCATCATGGGAGCCAATCCCGATCCGGCGGGCCGCTCCGGCGGCGATGTCCGCTTCCTCGGCTCTTCCGGCGTCGGCTACCTCTACAACACCGGCATGATGCTTGGCGGCGAGCCCGTGCGCATCAGCGATTGCACCGACGGCACTTCCAACACCATCCTGCTCGGCGAACAGTCGGGCAACCCGTGGACCAAGGTACGCTCGGTTTACATGTCGAGCTGGTCGTGCGGCCATCAATGCAGCGAGACCGTCTCCAACCGGCAAGGCGTGTCCGGCACGACGGGCGGCGACGTCTATCTCCGCACCGGCATCACGGTCATCGCGGGCAGCCCGAACCCGATCGCCCCGCCGCAGTACGGCGGCAGCAGCAATCAGCAGCAGATTCCCCTCACCTCCTTCCATCCGGGCGGAGTCAACATCCTCCTCTCCGACGGCTCGATTCGCTTCCTGAGCGACCAGGCCGACGCCGCGGTGTGCCGGCAGCTGGCCACGCGGAACGACGACACGGTCATCAACAACCTGCCCTACTGAGACGGGATGCTGGAGATGAAGCGCATTCATGTTGCGATCGGCGTCGCGACCTTGATCGTCACGGCCGCTGCGGGCTGTTCCGGCGGCCGTGGCCCGACCGTGCAAGTCTCGGGCAAGGTCACACTCGACGGCGAGCCCCTCCCGCACGGAGCGATCTGGTTCACCTCGCCGCGCAGCGGCGCGGGCTTCACCGCCAACATCCAGCCCGATGGCACCTACTCGGTGCAAGTGCTCGATGTGAAAATGGGCGAGACGTATGGCGTGCACTTGGGTGGCCGTGAACCCGCTCCGGGCGAGCCCGTCAAGCTCGACGGCGTCGGCAACCTGGAGATCGCCATGCCCGGCGTGCCTCCCAGGTACTTCGAAAGCACCACCAGCGGGCTGACCGCCGTCATTGCCAGTTCGAGCCCGCAAACATTCGATTTCGACCTGAACTCGCGCGAGTAACTCCAGTACGTGCACCGGGCGGCCGACGTCGCGGGTTCGCCGGCCAGCGCCGAGATTAGGTTATTTGAAAGACAGGTTTTTCATTTTCAAAACGAGTTAAAACCGGAACCTCGTTTATACTGAACCCCGCACTGGAAGCATTCCCCCACCGCACGCCGCTGCCACGGCGGACTTTCGGCCCGGATGGCCTCCCACCTGAAAAACTCGCATTGAGATGTTGAATCTCAAAGGAACCGACCCATGCTCACCCTCCAGGGCAATTCGCATCGTCTGTGTGATGGCGTCAACCGCCGCGACTTCCTCAAGATCGGCGCGTTCGGGTTGGGCGGGCTCGGCCTGGCCGACATCCTCCGTCTGCAAGCACGCGGCGATGCGGCCAAGACGGCCCACAAGGGCATCATCATGGTCTACTTGCCCGGCGGGCCCTCCCATATCGATATGTACGACCTCAAGCCCGACGCCCCCGTCGAGATCCGCGGCGAGTTCAAGCCGATCCGCACCAACGTGCCCGGCTTCGACATCTGCGAACACATGCCGCTGCAGGCCAAGATCGCCGACAAGTTCTCGATGGTGCGCGGCATCCAGTCGGTGGATACGCATTCGGCGGAGCTGCTCATGCGCGGGACGATGGAGAAGCCGCACCGGCCCGTGTTCGGCTCGGTCGTCAGCCGCATCAAAGGGGCGACCACGCCGCTGGGCATGCCGACCTATGTGGCGTTGGGGGGCGAAAACGGTTCCGATCCCGCCGATCCTGCCTACCTGGGCAAGGCCTACGAGCCCTTCAAGCCAAGCGGGCCGGGGATGGCCAATCTCTCCCTCACCAAGGAAGTTACCCTCGAGCAGCTGGGCGATCGCAAGAAGCTGCTGGGTGCGTTCGACAATCTGCGGCGCGATCTGGACAATCGCGGCGAGCTGGCCGGGATGGACGCGTTCACGGCCCGGGCCATCGACATGATCAGTTCCCCCAGGACGCGCGAGGCCTTCGACCTCAAGCAGGAGCCCGAAGAGGTGCGCAACAAGTTCGGCAAGGCAAGCCGGTTGCTGCTGGCCCGCCGACTGGTGCAGGCAGGCGTCTCCGTGGTCACCGTGTCGCTGGCGGGCACCGTGGTCCCGGGCGGCGACTGGGACACCCACGCGGGCAACGATCAGAAGAGCGAGACCAACTTCTCGAACCTGAAGCGCAAGCTGCCCGTGTACGATCAGGCGGTGGCCACGCTGATCGAGGACATCTACGAGCGCGGGCTGGACAAGGACATCTGCGTGGTGGTGTGGGGCGAGTTTGGCCGCACGCCGAAGATCAACAAGAACGGCGGCCGCGATCACTGGGCGCCGGCGGGCAATGCCCTCATCGCGGGCGGCGGCCTGCGCATGGGCCAGGTCGTCGGCGACACCGGCCCCAAGGCCGAACGCTCCAAGACCACCGTGTACACGCCGCAGAACGTGCTCGCCACGCTGTACAAGCAAGTGCTGGGCATCGATCCCGAATCGACCCTGCCCGACCTGAGCGGCCGCCCGGTTTACCTCGTCGATGATCGCCGCCTCATCGACGAGATCGTGTAGGGATTTTCGATTTTGGATTTCCGATTCTGGATTTGAGATCCGAAGCGGAATCCAAGGTCGAGAATCGGAAATCGAAAATCCACAATCGAAAATCACGAGATTGCCATGCTCGACCTCATCAATCCGAAACACGTGCAGGCCAAGTGCGACGGTTCGTCGCGGCGCGACTTCATGAAGATCGGCACGCTCGGGCTGTTCGGCGGCCTCAGCCTGCCGCAACTCCTGCGCGCCCAGGAGGAAGCCCGCCGCGCGGGCAAGAGCGTCAAGCAGAAGTCGATCATCCTGCTCTTCCTCGACGGCGGCGCCTCGCACATCGAGACCTTCGATCCCAAGATGGATGCGCCCAAGGAATATCGCAGCCTGTTCGGCTCGATCCAGACATCCATCCCCGGGCTGCACTTCGGCAGCCTGATCCCGAAGTTCGCCAGGCTGGCCAAGGAGTTCTCGTTCGTCAAGAGCTTCACGCACGACGACGGCGATCACGGCGGGGCCACCCACTGGCTCAAGACCGGCTATCCCTGGCCCCCCGAATTCAAGGGCAAGGCGCCGATCGTCGCACAAACTCACCCGAGCATCGGCTCGATCGTGGCGCGCTACCGGCAGCCCTTGCATCCCGTCACTGGCGTGCCCACCTATGTGCGCGTGCAGAGCAATCACGGCGGCTATCCCGGCGACGACGCCGTCTGGCTGGGCCACGAGAACAACCCCTTCCGCGTCCGCGTCGGCGGCGGCACCCGCAACCCGATGCTCGACAACATGGGCCTCAAGGTTGAGCCGAGCCGGCTCGAAGATCGCCGCAGCCTGCTCCAGTCCTTCGACACCTTCGAACGCAAGCTCGACCATACCGGCATGATGAAGGGGATGGACGCCTACCAGCAGCAGGCCGTCAACGTCATCCTCGGCAAGGCCAAGGAAGCGTTCGACATCTCCAAGGAAGATCCCAAGCTGCGCGAGAAGTACGGCAAGGGGCTGGGCGAAGAACTGCTCCTGGCTCGCCGCCTGTGCGAGGCGGGCGCCGGCTTCGTCACCCTGAACAACGGCTACTGGGACCATCACGGCGGCATCATCCCGGGCATGAAGAGCCTGTGCCCGCCGCTCGACCAGGCGCTGGAAGCCTACGTGGAGGACGTGAAGGCCCGCGGGCTGGAAAACGACATCCTGCTCATCGTGACGGGCGAGTTCGGCCGCACGCCGCGCATCAACGGCGGCCCGGGCCGCGATCACTGGGCGGGCCTGAATCCGCTCGCCTTCTTCGGCGGCGGCCTCAAGATGGGGCAAGTCATCGGCGACTCGGATGCCAAGGCGGCCTACCCGCGCATCCGGCCGATCTACCCGGTCGACTTCATGGCCACCATCTTCAAGGTGCTCGACATCCCGCTCGATTTGCAGTACGTGCATCCGAGCGGGCGGCCCAGATACATGGTCGAAGAAGGCAAGCCGATCGAGGAGTTGCTGTAACGGCATTTGCCCAGACGCGCGGATAGAGTAAAATGGCCGCATGCAGTCTTCCGCGACATATCTCGATCGGATGCTGGAGCCGGTCCTCCGGTGCCTTACTCCAGAGGTGGCCCGTTCGCTCTTGGAGTTGAAAGTCGATCCCGACGTGCAAGCTCGCGTCGATGAACTAGCAGAGAAGTGCAACGAGGGCGAACTCAACGAGCAGGAACGGCAGGAATACCACGCCTGCGTCAATGCCGGGATGCTGGTTTCGATCTTGAAGGCTAAGGCTCGACGTCTGCTTGCGGAATCGCCCGCCAAATGAAGGCAGCACTGCGCGAACTCGTGTGGCGACGTGCGAACAGCCGTTGCGAGTATTGCAAGTTTCCGCAAGATTTCCTCGACGTGCGATTCCATATCGAGCACATCATTGCTCGAAAGCATCACGGCGCCGATGACGATCAGAATCTGGCACTTTCCTGCCATCACTGTAACGAACACAAAGGGCCGAACATCGCAGGCATCGATCCGCTGACCCATGAGCTCGTCCCGCTCTATAATCCACGCACCCATGACTGGGACGAGCATTTCACCTTGATCGGCGCGACCATGACGGGGTTGACTCCCGTGGGTCGAGCCACGGTCGATGTCCTCAATCTGAACGATGACTACATGTTGGAATTGCGACGGGATCTGCTTGCGACGGGTGCCATGTAAAGGTAATTCTGAAGGGCAATGCGGATTCCGACCCTCCGAACCCCCTATCGCGCGGGAGAAATACCCATGATTCGCTGCCCTGGCGCTCTGCTGCTCGTGTGCTGTCTGACGGCCACCACCAGTGCGGGCAACTGGCCTGGCTGGCGCGGGCCCACCGGTCAGGGCACATCGCCCGACAAGAACCTGCCCGTCAAGTGGAGCCCGTCCGAGAACGTTCGCTGGAAAGTGGCGCTGCCCGACAGCGGCAACTCCACGCCGATCATCTGGGGGGACCGGGTCTTCGTCACCCAGGCTTCCGACAAGACGTGGCCCGTGAAACCGGCGGACGGGATGAAGATCGTCGGCAACGCCAACTACACGCCGCGCTATGGCGCTGCGGGCCGCCGCTCGGTGCTCTGCTTCAACCGCGCCGACGGCAAACTCCTCTGGCAACGCGACGTCGTCTACAAGGAAAAGGAACCGACGCACCCCGACAATCCCTACTGTTCCGAGTCGCCGGTCACCGACGGCGAACGCGTGATCGCCAGCCACGGGCCGGCCGGCGTGGTCTGCTACGATTTCGACGGCAAGGAAGTGTGGAAACGCGACGTGGGCAAGCTCGAGCACATCTGGGGCACGGCCTCGTCGCCTATCTTGCACGGCGATCTGTGCATCATCTGGCGCGGCCCGGGCGTGGTGCAGTCGCTCATCGCCCTCAACAAGAAGACGGGCGAAACGGTCTGGGAACACAAGGAGCCCGAAGGCAAGGCCGGGCTGAAGGACAAGACGGTGGAAGGCGCCTGGAGCACGCCGCTCATGGCTCGCGTGGGCGACCAGGACCAGCTCATTGCTGTGACCACCGAGCTCGAGGGCTTCGATCCGCAAACGGGCAAGTCGTTGTGGACCGCCCGCCGCGCCGGGCTCTGCTATCACTCGCCCCTGTTCAAGGATGAGATCGTCTACCTGGGGGATTCGGCCTACAAGCTGGGGGGCACGGGCGACATCGCCAAGAGCAGGCTGCCCTTGCGCATGGTCTCCGGGTCGTATGTCCACACCGGCGTGATCGGCGGCGATTATCTCTACAGTCACTCCACGGTGCCGCGCTGCTACGAGCTGAGCACGGGCAAGGAGCTGTGGGGCGACCAGATGAAGGAGCGGCCCCGCTTGCAAGGAGTCTGGGGCGCGCTCGTCCACGCCGACGGCAAGGTCTACTACTGCGACCAGGGCGGCACGACGATCGTGCTGAAAGCCGGCCCGCAGTACGAGCTGCTTGGCATGAACAGCCTTAAGGAACACGTGAACTCGTCGATCGCCGTGGCCGACGGCGAGATCTACATACGCACGTACAAACACCTGTGGTGCATCAGCGCGAAG
>JBFWSD010000023.1:0-16051 GCA_050248575.1 Gemmataceae bacterium | reverse complement strand
TCCCCGACAGCGATGCCATAGGTGTCATCGGTATCGAGGGCCTGGCCGCTGTCGGTGAAGGTGCCCGTGCCGTCATTGAAGTAAATGCGATTGGCCTTGCGGGCATTGGAAGCACCGGCGTTACCGACCAGAAGATCGACGTCGCCGTCGCCGTCGATGTCCGCCAGTATCACATCCCAGGTGCCGTTGTTGCCCAGCGACTGGCCGCTGTCCGCGAGGATCCCGCTGTTGCCGCTGGGTGGGGCCACGATGCTGACCTGGTAATCTTCCACCTCGCCATCGAGGGCCACCCCGCCCACTCCCAGGCCGCCCGCCGTGCTCAGCCGAAAACGGGCAAAGGTCGTTCCGGCAAGCGCTTCCGCCGGCACGTCAAAAGTCAGGACGTTGTCACCGGTATGCACCGCGACGCTGTCGAAGATATGCTCGCCCGGCCCGGCCCACGAGCCATCGCCATTGAAGTCGATCCAGGTGTCGAGCTTGCCGTCCGCTCCCTGCACATTGACCGTCACGGTGGCGTTCTGCGCCCCCACCTGGACGGTGCCGAAAACAACCCCGTCGTCGCCACCATCGCTGTTGGCCGTATCGGAAGGAATCCCGTTAGACTCGGCGGTGATCGTTGCCCCCAGGGTCAGCGTGCCGATCACATGCTGGGGCCCCATCTCCGAGGTGAGCACCGGGTAGGGCAACGGGGCATCGCCGAAATCGATCGCCGGGGCCAGCCGGACTTCCAGTTCTTCCAGTCGCAGTGGCACGGAAACCGGACGCTGACGGCGCACGGGACGATTGCCCCAGGGACGCTTGAGGTTCTTCAGCCAGTGCCAGGAAGAACTACGCCAGCCTGATGCCATGATCAAGTCCTGCTTCGCTGCGAATCAAATCGAACCATCGGTCATGATCCTTAGAGATTTGTGTGGGCCCGTTCGGCAGCTGACGACGCCGAGATCCGGCGCGCGCACGATCTACGAGACCGGCGACTTGAATATCGGCGCGGCCCTCTCCCTCGACGGTGAGCCCTGCAAAGGCGGGAAGAGCGAACCTGGTGATTCGGGCAATTTCTCTAACATTCCATGCCAAAGGCAGTTGTGCCGACCACAACGAACCTCAAGCGCCTACACCTGAATAACGAATTCCGTGTGACACGATTCGAGAAAACGTCAGCCTCGCTGGATGGCGGCGCTGGTCGAATTGCCGCAGAGGCTCGTTTCAGCGGCCCGGGCGAGCGCAGATTGCCTGCTTGCCAAGGCCCGCCGACATGAGTGAAATGGCTGGTAGACTTTTGAGCGCAACGGTCCGAGAAATACTATGCACCCCGAACATCCCGCCGCCGAGCGTTCGCTTGGCGGAGTCTGGAGTGGCATCCGGGGCCGCCTCATTGGCGGCCTCCTGCTGGTGCTGCCCATCCTGATCACTTTCTGGGTCCTTCACTGGCTCTATTCGAGCCTGGAACTCCGTGTGATCGATCCATTGGCACTGCTCTTGTTGCGGCGAGTGCGCGGCAGCGACCCAGAGATGGAGCTTCCATACTGGTTCGAGACGTACGCGGCGCCGCTAATTGCGATTCTCATTGCCCTTGTGCTGCTGTATGCCCTCGGATTCCTTGTGCAATCCCGATTGCGCCGGGCCATTGACTGGATTCTGCTGCGACTGCCCGTAGTCTCCGTCATTTATAACGGTGTACAACAAGTGTTTGTCACGCTGGAAAGACGCCGCGAGCAGACCGGCGGTCCCCAGCGTGTCGTGCTGGTTGCCTTTCCTCATCCGGGGATGAGAGTGCCCGCCTTCGTGACCGCGTCGTGCAAGGATACAGCCACGCAGAGAACCCTGCTTTGCGTCTACGTGCCGACGACCCCCGTACCCACATCCGGTTTTTTCCTGCTGGTCCCCGAAGAAGAGGTGACAGAATTGAACTGGACTGCCGAGCAGACCCTACAGACGATCATATCGGGCGGCCTCACCGTGCCTGCCGAGGTCCAATACTTCGTGCCGCCGCCCGCCGCGCCCGAGGATCCGGTCGCGGAGCACCCTTCACCAACCGAAGCAGGACAGTAAGTCCTGACGATTCCTCAACCGGGGTATTGCGATGCAGGTCTGGCGACGGCCCTTGGCGGCATTGACGGCACTGCTGGCAGCCGCATGCTTTTTCATTTGCGTGGCCGGCTCTTTCGGTATCTGGATCGCAAATGGATGGGCGACCGAACGACTGACGCTGATCTTTGCGCGCGTCGCGGGCACCCTCGACGCCGCGAACCAAGGGCTCGACCAGGTCAAGGCAAGTCTCGATCGGGCAGGAACGCGCCTCGCTGCAACCAGGGAAGAACAGCGGAAGCTCGCTCAGGATCCGCAGAACAACAACACCATGCACCGGTGGGTGGCCCGCACCGTTCAGCAAAGGGTTGTGCCGGAACTCGGGGATGCCAATGAAAAGCTTCATAAGGTCGCCGAGCTCGCCGTGGTGGTCAACAGCATCCTGGAAGACGTTGGCACGTTCCCCGCCTTCGCAGCTTCTGGACTGGATCTCGAGCGCCTGGCAGAGGTGAACAGTCAACTCGCCGGCGTGGGATCGGCAACGTGGGAACTGAGCCGCCTCCTCGCCGATTCGAACGACAAGTACGACCCAGACCGGGTAGGCGATCAGCTTTCCCGCGTCCAGCAGATCGCTGCCTACGAACCGCAACTGGTGCGCGTTCGAGACACGAGGGCGACTCTGGAGGCCAAGACGTTCAAGTGGCTCGACATCGTCTCGGTGATCGTCTCGATCAGTTGCGTCTGGATCGCACTATCTCAGATCAGCATGTTCTTCCACGCCTGCACCTGGTGGAGACGGTCAGGCGATGATGCCGGGTCCACATACTGAGTCCAACCGGTTTCGTGCGAAGCGGTGCGCTGCTGCCAGCGCGAAAAGGTGGTAAGCTATCCCTTCCATCACCATCCTGACATCCTCATCCCATTCGGATCAACATGACCGACACACTGGCCGTCTTTACGCTGGTCAAGTCTGCGGCGCACGACTTCCGTCAAACGTGGGGCAAGCTGATCACGTTCATTGTCCTGTTCAAGTTTCTTGAAATCTGGCTGTTGCTGCCCGCTATCGCCAAGGGGCTGTCAGCACTACTGGCACAGTCGGGCCATGTGGCTGTCAGCAACTTCGACGTGTTGGCATTCTTGCTTACGGCTCCTGGCTTGCTCTATGCGGCCCTGTTCGGCATAGCTGCCATCGCCCTGCTGTTGCTGGAACAGGCCGGCATCATGGCCTTGGCCGACGCAAGCGACCGAATCTCAGCCTCTTTAACATTGCGTACCTCGTTCCTGGCGGCTTTGGGGGTCATTGAGCTAGCGAGTGCTCTCGTGTTGCTGCTGACCCTGGCACTGGCCCCACTCGTGCTGTTGGGCGCATTGACGTATCTGCTACTTCTGAGCCAACACGATATCAATTTCTACATTGCAGCCCAACCGCCTGTGTTCTGGCTCGCGGCCGCCATCGGTGGTGTGCTCGCGCTGGCTGCCATTGCCGTCTGCGTCTGGCTCTATGTTCGTTGGTCGCTCGTCCTTCCGATCGTACTTTTCGAGCAACAACCGGTCCGCATTGCCCTGGGCGCCAGCCGCGACCGCGTCCGCGGTGTAGGTTGGCGGGTTGCATTTGTGCTTCTCGGTTGGCTGCTGATTGTCTTGGTGATTGGATTTGGGCTGGAATCCGCGTTCCGGCTCGTAGCCTCGGCCCTTCTTGACCGGGCGGGGCAGCAGCCAATCGGCTGGATTGCGGTGCTGCTGACCGCACAGGCCACGCTGCTCGGCACCATTGCTGCACTCATCGTCATCGGCCTGGGGCTGCTGACACGTCGACTCTACCTTGTGCGGAGTAAACAACCGGGCACGTCGGGCGAGCGTGGAATAGAGGTAGAAATGATGCCCTCGCCTCCGTTTCGCAGACTCGGCTACCTTGCCGTGACATTCGTGCTGCTCGCGCCCCTTACTCTCTGGGCCGATTTGCTAATCCATGCGTCGAAACCGTCGGCAGTTTGCATCACTGCTCATCGCGGTCATGCCCGCGCTGCTCCCGAGAACACACTCAGCGCAATCAGCAGGGCCATCGAAAGCGGGGCCGATTATGCCGAAATCGATGTGCAACTTACCGCCGACGGCATCGTTGTCCTGCTACACGACCGTGATCTGAAGCGAGTTGCGGGCGATTCGCGACGTCTGGACGAGCTCACTCTTGAAGATCTGCGAAAACTGGATGTTGGCAGCTGGTTTGACGGGGCTTTTGCCGGTGAGAGCGCCCCCACGCTTGCCGAGGTCATTGAACTAAGCCGAGGCCGGATCAAGCTGAACATCGAGCTGAAGCTGTTCGGACCGAATCCACGACTGGCTCGTGAAGTGGCCCGGCTGGTCCGCGAAAAGAAGTTCGAATCCGAGTGCATCGTCACCGCGTTCGATTACGAGGCTCTCCAGGAAGTGAAGCGACATGACCCGAAGTTGCGCTCGGGCATCATCATCGCCCATGCCCTGGGGGACTTGAGCCGCCTGGATCTGGAAATTCTCAGTGTCCGCTCCGACTGGTTGTCGGACGACCTGATTCGATCGGCACACCGAAATGGTCAAGAAGTGCATGTCTGGACGGTCAATGATCCAACTCAGATGACTCGGCTGATGAAACGCGGGGTGGACAACGTGCTCACGTCGGATCCAGATCTGGGGGTGCGTTCGCGCGACGAATGGAACAGCTTGACCGAGAGCGAACGTCTTATTCTGGCCGCACGTTTGCTGCTCGGACTTGAACCATGAGGAGTCCCCCGACACTCTCGACCGAGAAGACTCACATGGTGAGAGACTACGCCCGGAGGGATTCGAACCCCCAACCTACGGTTCCGAAGACCGTTGCTCTATCCAGTTGAGCTACGGGCGCTTTTCTTCGATTTTTACCGCATTTCCTTTACTTTTTCCCTACGGTTGCTAGAATGCTAGTATACCCATCCAGGGTATACTGAAAGGTCCGGTATCGTACCGAACCAAGATGGCCCCAGGGACGCGGTAACGTCCCCGGAGCCGCGAACACACGAGCCTGTAATGGAGGCACGCATGTCCAAAGACAATTCTACCGCAACCGAAGGCGGCCGGGTAGACTGCCCGAAGCCCACCCACTCCAACGGCCTCCTCCCGATCCGGTCGACGGTCGACCGCACGCTGGAGTACCCGCTCTGGCCGAATCCTTGTGGATATTGGTGCAAGAAGATCGGCGGCAAGGTCAGGTACTTCGGCGCCTGGAAGCGCGGCGTGACCGCCGAGGCCGCCGAGCAGATGTACGCCGAGCGGCGGCAGGCTCTGGAGGATGGCCTCACGCCCGACGTCGACAAGCCCGACGGCGGCATCCGCCTCAAGGATCTCCTCAACAAGTACCGGCAACACAAGAAAACGCGCTGGCAGGACGGCGACATCAGCGAGCGGACGTTCCAGGGCGCCGAGGATGCATGTGTCTTCGTCTACAAGAACCTCGATGGCAACCGCAAGGTCAGCGACCTCGGCCCCTCCGACTTCGCGCACCTACGCAAGCGGCTCCAGCAGCGTAGTCGGAAAGGCAAGAGCAAGAGCCCGATCATCCTAGGCAACTGGATAGGCCGCATCCGCAGCGTGTTCAAGTACGCGCTGAAGAACGGCCTGATCGAACACGCCGTGCGGTTCGGCGAGGACTTCGAGAAGCCGTCTGCGCGGAACGTTCGCGAGTACAAGCAGGGACGCGTCGACGAGATCAAGGGCCAAGGCGCTGACCCGACCTTCAGCAGCGACGAGATCCGCGCCATGCTGCACGCCGCGAAGCAGCCCTTGAAAGCCATGATCTTGCTGGGCATCAACTGCGGGCTGGGCAACAGCGACATAGCGCACCTGCGCCGTGACCACCTGAACCTGGAGACGGGCTGGCTCGACTACGTCAGACCAAAAACCGGCGTCACCCGCAAGGCGAAGCTCTGGCCCGAAACAATGCAGGCCATCAACGAGTGGCTGGAGGTCAGGCCCGATCACAAGGACCCCGCGCACGCGAGGCTCGTTTTCACGACGAAGCGGGGCCACTGGTGGGGCCGTCATCCCAACCCGCTGAGCCACGAGATGCGCAAGCTGCTGGACAAGTTGAAGATCAACGCCAGCCGCAACTTCTACACGCTGAGGCACACGTTCCGCACCGAGGGCGGCAAGACGGGCGACGACAACGCCATCAGCTGGGCGATGGGCCATGTGATCCCTGGAATGGGCGCGCATTACGTCAAGTACGTCCACGACGACCGACTCGCCGCCATCGCCCAGATCGTTCATGACTGGCTCTGGCCCGAGCCGGCCAAGCCCGCGAAGGCCGCTCGGAAAGGCAAGGTGAAGCGATGAACCACACGCTGAAGCAGCTGGCCGAGTACGAGTGGTGGCTCTCCCAGGAGAAGCATCCCCCAGGGACCAACGTCGACTTCTGGCTTCGCAAGTCCGGCCTGGGGGAGATCGAGGGCGACCCGTCCTTCCCGGCGCTGCGCCACTGGGTCAACCGCATCGGCGGCGTGCGGGCAGTGATGGACCTCCTGGTCGCCGAGAAGGGCGTGCCCGCCGCCAAGGTGGAGGAGATGACGCTAGCCCAGGCCGTCGCGAAGCTGACCGCGGAGCCAGCCGGCCCCGGCGAGCAGTTGACGATCGACACCCAGGCCCTCGCTCTGTTCTTGGATGACCCCACGAGAACGAAGCGTGACATCGCCAAGCTGCTCGGCAAGCCAAGGCCGCACCAGACGCTGAGCAAGGAGAAGTGCCCGAAGCTGAACGCCGCGATGAACGCCCACAAGGCCCCGCAACGGAAACCGAAGCGAGGCAGCAAGGACCGCAACGGCAACCTGGAAGCCTTGGCCGATGAATAGGGTACCCAGGGTACTTTTCGGGGTACCCTAGAAAATTTTTCGCCCGCTTTTCACCGCAGAAACCCCACGTCCGCAGGGTACCCCCAGGGTACCTTTCCCCGATTCCCCGGAAGGCAAACACGCAGCCTCAGGGGAATCGGGCCATGTCCAAGCGAAGCACCACCCGCGACCACCGCGACGAGCCCACCTACTGGTTCGCGCTGATGGAGATCGCCCGCGAGAAGGGCGACTTCGAAGGCGCGGCCGCGGCCAAGCGCGAGCTGGAACGCCTGGGCGTCCGCGTCAGCTACCAACGCCCGCGACGGGAGGTGGTCCGTGGCTGACCGCTGCCTGACGACCAGGGAAGTCGCGAAGCGCTGGCGGAAGCGCCGCGCTTTCGTCGAGGGCCTGGTCCGCAGCGGCGCACTGCCCGCGTTCCGCCTGGACGGAGCCATTCGCATCTCGCCCGAAGCTGTCACCGCCTTCGAGCAACAAGCTGCCGTCTCGACCCGGCCTGCCCGGCCCAAGCGCAGGGAGTACGTCGAGGAGTTTTTCAAGTGAGGAGCTGCACACATGCCGAGAATCGCAAAGCTGCCATGGGAGCCTGACCTGCAAGACCTGCGCGGCTCGGGCCTGAGCAACGCCACCATCGTCCGCAACGGCATCCGCACCACGTTCGATGCCGACGAGATCTTCAGCCTGCTGGGCTGCGGGCCCAACTCGCAGGCTGCGCTGGGCGGGTTGCTCATCCCGTACAGAAACCTGAAGGGCGAGGTCAACTGCTTCGCCCGCATGAAGCCGCACAACCCCGTGAAGGACGCGAAGGGACGCGTGGCCAAGTACCTGTCCCCCAAGGACAGCGGGCTGCGAGCGTTTTTCCCAGCCGAATGCGTCGACGACCTGCGCGAAGGCGGCGGCGCGGTCGACATCACCGAAGGCGAAAAAAAGGCTTTGGCCCTGGCCCAGATCGGCCGCACCGCCGTCGGCCTGGGGGGCATCTGGTGCGGATGCCGCAAGAACGAGCAAGGCGAGCACGTGCTCATCGACGACCTGGCCGCGATCCCCTGGGCCGGCCGCGATGCGTTCATCGTCTTCGATCACGAGCCGAAGGCAGCGACCCGCACGCAGGTGGACAGGGCCCGCCGACGCCTGGCCGCTGCCCTCCGCAAGGCCGGCGCCCGCGAGGTCTTCAGCGTCGACCTCGGGAAGGTGGTGGCCCGATGAGCAAGCTGGGAGTCGACGATCTGATCGTGGCCCACGGGGCCGCAACGTACCTGGAGCTGGTTGCCCAGGCCGAGCCGGTGCCGGACGAGGTTGGGCCCGCATTCGCCAACTACACCGAGCGCGAGGTGAAGGACGAGGGCGGGAACGCCAAGCGCATCAAGGTGGGCAAGACGCTCACCGAGATCACCGATTCGCTGCACGCACACGTGGGCGGGGCATGGCCCAAGCGCGTGGAGACGCTGCCATTCGCAGAACAAGGTGGCGAGCCGCTGTACTTGGAGAAGCCCGATGCCTTGCTGGCGTGGATCGGCCGGCAGCTCGATCAGCCCGTGCGCTGGGCCAGCGGTGCTGACAAGGTGACGCAGGCAATCTTCTTCGCCCACGTCCAGCAGTCGGCCGAGCGCTTCGACGCGGTGGAGCTGTATCCACACGAGCCACCGCTGCCACGCCACTACTACATGCATCCCGAACCCCTGGGTGGCGACGGCAAGGCGCTAGACGGATTCCTGGACCGCCTCAGCCCAGCCACCGATCTGGACCGCAGCCTCATGCACAGCGCGCTGCTGACGCTCGTCTGGGGCGGATCGCCCGGCAGCAGGCCAGCCTACCTGGTGGCCGCCGACGATGACGACGGCCAGGGCGGACGCGGGGCGGGCAAGACGACGCTGGCAATCAAGGCTGGCAAGGTGTTCGGTGGTCACTTCGACGTCGCACAATCCGCCGATTGGAACCGCACGATGTCCGATTTGCTCAGCCCGCCAGCCCTCAAGCTGCGCCTCGGCCTGCTCGACAACGTGAAGTCGCTCAGGCTCAGCTTCGCGGACCTGGAAGCATTGATCACGAACGACAGCATAAACGGGCACCGACTCTTCCTCGGCCACGCCAGCAGGCCCAACACCCTGACGTGGTTCCTGACGCTGAACGGCGCCAGCCTGTCAAAGGACCTCGCCCAGCGCTGCGTGATCGTCCACGTCAAGCGGCCCGCCAGGTACAGCGAAGCCTGGGGCCGTGACTTCGACGCGTTCATCGAGGCCAAGCGCTGGGACATCGTAGGCGACTGCATCGCTCAGCTGGCCGGCGCCAAGCCGAAGCTCGCCAGCTACACGCGCTGGGGCGAGTGGGAGGGCGACGTGCTGGCCTGCGTCCGCGATCCCGAAGGCTGCCAGGAGCTGATCGCGCAGCGCCAGGCCGACGTCGACGCCGATCAGCAGGACAGCGACATGGTGCGGGCTGCCATCGCGGACGCCCTGCGCGTCCGCGGGCACGATCCGGACAAGGCGGTCGTGTTCATCGCCGCTGCCGAGTTGGCCAACGTGCTCAATGCATCCACGGGCGAGAAGCGCCCCACCAACAAGGCGTCAGCCTACGTGCGGACGCTGGCCATCCCGGAGCTGCGCAAGTCGAAGCGCGACGGGCGCGGCTGGCGCTGGATGGGGCTGCGAGCCGTCGACGGCCCGGCCAAGCCGTTCGATCTGGCCGCCGCGCGGATCGCGGCCAAGAAGGGAGGTGCATGATGCCGGTAGTGCCGACTAGACGCTTCGACCTCACCCAGGAACAGCTCGACGCCATCGCGCACCTGATGCGCCTGCCCAAGACGGTGCAGACGCTCGGCGGCTACGCGGGCACTGGCAAGACCACCGTGATCAAGCGGCTGGTGTCCGAGCTGGCCGACTTCAAGGTGTGCGCGTACACCGGGAAGGCCGCGCACGTCTTGCGGCGCAAGGGCGTGCCTGCATCGACGATTCACAGCCTCGTCTACGTGCTGGAGTCCGAGGACGAGAAGGGCCGGCCCCGCTGGCGCCTGGCCGACGACCTCAAGGGCGCCGGGGGCGTCATCGTCGACGAGGCTAGCATGGTGTCCGAGGGCATCTACAACGACCTGCTCACGTTCGAGGTGCCGCTGATCTTCGTGGGCGACCACGGGCAGCTTGAGCCCGTCGAGCGCAGCAACGGGCAGCCCTTCAACCTGATGGCCCAGCCCGACGTGGTGCTGGAGACGATCCACAGGAACGCGGGCGAGATCGCGCGGTTCGCAGAGTGGGTGAGGCAAGGCAACCGGCCGGCCGACTGGGCGCGCCAGCCCGGCTGCACGGGCAAGGCCGTCCGGTTCCGCGACATCCAGCAGCACGTCACCGACGACGAGCTGCTCGAGGTGGATCAGTGCATCGTGGCCATGAACCAGACGCGCGTCAGCGCCAACCGCATCGCCCGGGAGCGCCTCGGCCGCCGAGGCGACGGGCCCGCCGTCGGCGACCGCGTGATGTGCCTGCAAAACGACAAGCTGCGCGGGCTGTTCAACGGGCAGCAAGGCACGATCGTCAGCCTGCACAACAACGATGAGATGACGTTCGAGGCCGAAGAGGGCCGGCGCGTCCGCGTGCCCTACATGCCAGACGCGTTCCACGCCGTCAAGAAGCCTCCGCGCGACAGGCACGGCCGGCTGCCCTTCGACTATTGCTGGGCGGCGACCTGCCACAAGTGTCAGGGTTCGGAATGGGATGACGTGCTGGTGATCGAGGAACGCTGCCCGGCATGGGATCACGCCCGCTGGGCTTACACGGCCGCGAGCCGGGCCAGAAAGCGAGTTGACTGGTGCGAACTGTAGGCGAACAGGGCCGGGGCGCGGCGCGTCGACGGGTTTTGCAGCTTTCCCCCGTCGGCTGCGCCCCCCGGCTCGGGCACGATAGGGCCGATAGGGCCGATACTTTCCATTCCATCCCCTGGGGTGGGATCACCCACCAAGAGGGCGAAAGAAAGGAAGGAGAATGGGAACTACCGGCCCTATCGGCCCCACCGGCCCCTGGCGGGCAATCGGGTGCCTGTGCCGCGAAATCGGACTAGCACGGCGGCGGGCAGGTCGGGGCAAAGGCGGCATGGGCCGTGTCCCCCTCCCTTGCTTGCGGCCTAGCGTGCGCGGTGTGGTAATGTGTGTTTTGAACTTTCAGAACAGATTGAAAGTTGATGGGTAATACCCGGCCCCGGGCGGTCCGGACGGCTCCGGCGGAGAGAAGGCTAGCGGTTAGCGAAACCGTAGGATGGCGGCGCAAGTGCTAGAAGTGTATACAGTTAAGATCGACGCAGTATACTGGAGAGGGTATACTTGCACTGGATGCGACGGAGGAATAAGGACTTACGTCGACGGCCCAGGCGGTGGCAGGGGTGGGGCTTCCAGGGTGGTCCTGGGGGCGGCGAGGGGCCGAGGTAATACCGAATCGGGGGCAACTTAGGCATGGCTAAGGCACGGCTAGATGGCTCCACGCAGGCCCCAGAAGGGCAGCCCGAGCAGGCCGATGGGGGTGACGCCAAACGTCACCAGGGCGCGCCGGCAGCCCAGGATGGCGGGCAGCCCGGCCAGGCCCCGGAGGACGCGGCACGGGGCGCGCAGGGCGGCGCGCTGGCCGAGCCGGCCGGGCATGGTAGCCGGTTCCGCATGGTCGGCGGCGCGGTCGGCATCGTCGAGGCGCTGGCGACGCACGCCTGGAACCTCGAGGCCACGGCCCAGGCCCTGGAGGTCAGCCTGAAGACGCTGCGGCGCTGGCTGCGATTGGACAGCGTCAAGCAGGCGCGCAGGGAAGCCCAGCAGCAGCAGGCCGCCAACGTGCTCGAGCCCACCTGGCACAGGCTGGAGCGCTGGATGAAGAAGCTCGACGAGATGATCGACGATCCCGACCTGCCCGCCAGCACGAAGCTGCAGGCCATCAAGGTGGGCGCCGAGTTCGCCGCCAAGGCGCAGGCCAGCCATGCCCAGCTGAGCGAGCTGGAGGACGAGATCCGCAAGCTGAAGGCGCAGAAGAGGAGGCACAATCATGCCAAGCAGCATCCGCGAGTTGCAGTGCGAGGTGGCGAGGCTGAAAGACCAGTACTCGCGGACCAGCGGCACCGCGTCATCGACGTTGAAGTCATTGATGACCGATCCGACCGCGGCGCTGACGCTGGCGGGCCTGACCCCGGACCCGTTCCAGGTGGACCTGATGCAATCGACATCTGACCGCATCCTGTTGCTCGCATCGCGCCAAGCCGGCAAGTCGCAGACGGCTGCCTGCCTGGCCGCCCATGCCGCGATCACGGCCGGCGCCCTGGTGCTGCTCCTCAGCCCGTCGCAGAGGCAGTCCACGGAGCTATTCCGCAAGGTCGTCGACGTCATGAACGCCCTGGGCTGGCCCGTGCCGCCCACGGCCGAGTCGATCACCCGCTGCGAGCTGGCCAACGGCGCGCGGATCGTCAGCCTGCCAGGCGAGCCCGGGACCACCAGATGCTACTCGGCGGTTGACTTGCTGATCATCGACGAAGCAGCCCAAGGCGGCGAGGAGATGGACAACCTATACCGCACCGTCAGGCCCATGTTGGCGGTCAGCAAGGGCCGCCTGTTCGCCCTGACCAGCGCCTGGGGCAAGTCCGGCTGGTTCTACGAAGCATGGGTCAGCGGCGATCCGAGCTGGGCGCGCTTTCGCGTGACCGCCGACATGGTAACCCGCATCGGGGCCGACTTCCTGGCCAGCGAGCGCGAGGCGCTGGGCGAGCGCGTGTTCCGCAGGGAGTACTTCTGCGAGTTCGAGGACACGGTGGGCGGCGTCTTCTGCGAGGCCGACATCAGGCGGGCGTTCGAAAACGGCAAGGGCATCCAGGCCATCGAGATCTGAGAGGAAGAACATCACATGAGCGAGCAATGGAGATACGGAGCGAGCACGCCGCTGGAAGGTTTGAAGCTGCCGAAGACGGTCAGCCGGCCCTACAAGCCCAGCCCGACCTTCCGCGACGTCACCCGGGCTGGCGGGCACCGGAACGCGCCCAAGGCTGATGACAGGGCGTTGTCATCGGACCCGGTGCAGGAGGCGGCCAACGAGCTGCGGGCCCAGGAGGAAGCAGCGGCCAAGCAGGCCCCGACCACCAAGCAAAGGGACTTGATCGTCGGGCTCGACCTCGCGCAGGCATCCGACTACACGGCACTGGCCGTCCTGGAGCGCCGCCAGTGCGCGGGCGGCGTCGGCTTCGACGTGGTCGCCCTGCGCCGCTGGCGCGGCCAGCGCTACGACCAGCTCGTGGCGTCCGTGGCCGCCGCGATGCTCAAGATCAGCGGCGTCGGCACCGACTGGGAGATCGAGCAGCCGTATCCCCTGGTCGTCGACGGCACGGGCGTCGGCAGGGCGGTCGTCGACATGTTTCGCTCGCACGGCATCCACGCTCGGCTGATCCCGACCCTGATCACCGGCCAGCTGACCGACAACGAGGCGACCCGCAAGCCGGATCAGTTCGGTTATTTCCATGTCAGCAAGAGCGCGCTGGTCAGCGCGATGGAAGCGTGCTTGTCCTCGCCCGATCGGTTCAGGGTCGCCCAGGTCGAGCATGCGGCTTTGCTCAAGCGCGAGCTGGCCGGCTTCGTGCGTCGCCAAACGCTCAAGGGCAATGAGACCTTCGAGGCGGCGCGCCAGTCGATTCACGACGACCTCACGCTGGCCTGCGCGATGGCGGCCTGGTGGGGCTCGCGAGGACAGAGGCGGCACGATCCGATTCTTCTGTGAAAGGAGAGACAGTGACCACAGCAACGGAGCAAACTCTGGCCGACCAGATCGGCCAGGTCCTGGCCCACCTCGACAAGGTCGAGCGGGGCAAGCAAACCACGCTGCCCACCTGGGCTCTAACCGAATGGGACAGCACCAGGGCCACGATCACGACCGTCTTGGAAGAAGCGTCCTTGGCCATCATCGAGCGCGAGCGCAACGCCTACGTCGACGACCGGGGCCGCTTCGTGATGTTCAGGATCGACCTGGGCGAGATCAAGACGGACTACACATTCTTGCCCCAGCTCGAAGGCTCGACGCTGTGGCTGGCGGTTCGCCGGGGCAGCGTGCCTTTGATCCGCATCAACTTGGCCGACGCGTCGGTTGGTTGGTTGCGGACCTGGATCGTGAAGCAACTGCTGGAACTGGTGACTCAACGGAGGTGACGAGATGGAGATGCGCGAAGCGTTCAGATGCCCGGCCTGCGACCGACGCTGGCCGACGCCCTGGCCCGTCGACGAGGCCGAGTTCCTCAAGGCCCACGGCTGGCGCGGCCCGTACTTCGAGGGCTGGAAGAACAACCCGCCGATGTGGAAGCGTCCGGAGACTGGACCGCTGGCCAGGAAGCTGGGCCCATGGGTCGAGCTGCTGTCCGACGACGACCCGCGCGCCAAGGTGATCCGCGAGCGGAACCGGCAGGGCGACGGCTGGGGCGGACCCACCAAGGAGATCGCCGGCCCCGTCACGATATCGCACGCGGGCGAGGACGACGTCAGCGGCGACCAGGAAGGGGCGGTCATGCTGCAGCTGCAGCTGACGCTCCCGCCCCACGAGAAGCTGCGGTACCGCGAGCCCGCGTTCACGCCCGAGGCAATCGAGAAGCAGGTCGACAGGATGATCCGCGACGGCGAGATCAGGCCGGCCGGCAGGGGCGTCGAAGCGGAGCGGCTCCGCAAAAAGATGGTCGAACGGACGGGCTACAACTGCCCTTGCTGCCGGCAGTGGCACGGCAACGAGCAACGCATCCGCGAGCTGGCCCGGACGTCCCCGCCCATCCACGAGCCCGCGCCGCAGCCCGGGCAGGCCATCGACCTGGGCGGAGATCAGCCTGCCGCCGAGGAGCCGGCCCCGATCCTGTCGGTGCGGGGCATGAAGCAGGCGTGGAATCGGGCTTGGGGCAGCCCCGACATGAGCAACATGGGGGGCAGCAGCACATGAGCCGGTCGATTCGAAATCTCGGCAACACCATGCTGTCCGTCCGCGACCTGGCCCTCGATCCCAGAGTTTGCACGCACATGAGGCTGCGTGCGACCTGGCTTGTCGAGCGCAGCGAGGCCCTGCTGACCAAGATCGACGAGGACGGCCTCAGGGCCGGCGACCAGGCGGCTTGCTGCCGCATGACGTTGCAGAACCTCGATTTGATCCTCGCCGCCGTGGGCGACGATCCGGAGACGGCGACCCTGGCGATGAAGGCCCGCCGAGTCGTCGCCCGCACGCTTGAAGAACTGGAGCAACTGAGCACGGCCCGCTGTGGGCCGGGCGTCAACTGAACGAGAGGAGGATTGCACATGCTGAAGCGACTGAATCGAACGACCTCGATGATGGCCACCAAGTCCTTGGGCAGGCTGTTCATCGAGGCGGCCAAGAAGGAGAAGAGCTTGACCGTCAACAGCGGGGCCGACGGCGGCTACCTGCTGAGCGACGAGCATCTGGTGAACGTCGACGACTTCCTGCGAGAGTTCGGGCTCTTTCATCGCTACGCGAAGAACTTCGCGATGAAGGGCAGCGAGCTGCAGGTGGCGGGCGTCGACACCAGCAAGACGACGACCGACGAGAGCCCGCTGTTCGGCGGCCTGACCCTGTCCTGGCGCACGGCCGAGGAGATGGGCAACCTGACCGCCGATCCGTCGTTCGACATCGTCAAGTTCAGAGCGAGCGGGATGCTTGGCGGCGTCCTGCCGGTGCCGAACCAGCTGCTCGATGACAGCGCCCAGGCGGGCGAGTACATCGAGGGATTGCTTGAGGCGGCCGTCGAGCACGCCGTCGAGAAAGCCTGCCTCGTCGGCACCGGCATCGGAGCCCAGCCCCTGGGCGTCGTGAACGAGGGCAGCACGGTGGTCGTCAACAGATCGGGCGCCAGCGCCATCGCCATCGGCGACGTGACCGGCATGATCGTGGCTTTGTTCCCTGCAAGCTTCGACCGCGCGATCTGGGTCGCCAGCCCGACGGCGATCCCGAAGCTGGCGGCCATCAGCGGCTTCCAGGTCGCCAGCGCGAGCATGACGCCGGAGGCACCCACGCGGCTGGTCGGGTCGCTCATGACCCGCCCGCTGTTCGTGACCGGCAAGCTGCCGACGCTCGGCACGAAGGGCGACATCGTGCTCTTCGACCCCAGTCTCTACGGGCTGGCCAGACGCGAGCTTAGCATCCAGCGATCCCGCAACAGCAGCTTCAACAAAAACGTGACCG
>JBFWSD010000022.1:0-16055 GCA_050248575.1 Gemmataceae bacterium | reverse complement strand
ACGGGCAGCCAGCGGTCAATGGCCACTGCCAGGGCCAGCTGCAAGGTGACGAATGCGGCCAGTCCACAGAGTAGTGCCGCGCGGGCTCGCCGCCGGATGGTCTCGGACTTCACGCGCAGCCGCGGAATTCTCATCGAGCGGCGACATACGGCTTCTCGCACCGCTGGTCAAGAGCGTAGAGCGGGCAACGTTGCCCGGCTTCGCTAGCTTCCCTCGGCCGGGCTGGGCTGCGCTGCGGCCGTTTCCGCAGCCGGCGCTGCTTCCTCGCCCGGGCTGCCCTTGGCGGCGGCCTTGCCTTCCTTGGCCGCCGGATCGACCATGGCAATGATCGTCTGGTCCGGCTTCAGATTGGCCACCGGCGTGTCGACCGTGCAGATGGTCAACGTCCCCTTGGGCTGCACCACGAACATCACCAGTGCCGATTCGCCGTAGAGCTGGCGGAAGGCGGCGTAGTCGAACTCCTTGGTCAGCCTGGTTCGCTTGATGACGGCCCCTTCGCTGAAGCGGCGCGACAGGTATTCGTGATTGGCCCCGGCGGCGAACAGGACGCGGCCGTGTATCACCAGCGCTTCGGTTTCGCTGTTCGAGGCCAGCGAGGCCGGGGGCAGCTGGTAGACCTCGGCCCGGCCGAACATCTCGGTGAAGCCCAGCGCCCCCAGGGAGTTGACCTCGTCGTTCGAGGTGAGCGCCAGGAAGCGGCCGATCCCGGACAGGTCGAGGTTCTCGATCGATTCGTGGGCAAAGATGCTGCCATAGACGCACTCCAGCCCTTCCAGCTTCGACTGCGTGACATGATCCCGGCGCGTGTCGAAGAGCAGGGCACGGAAGCCCGCCTCCTTGAGCGCATGGGCGATGGCGCGGTTGCCCGGCGTGGCGCTGGCGATCAGCACTCCCTGCGGATCGGCGCTGGCCAGCCCGAGCCGCCGCGCCAGCGGGAACGCCGTGAAGCCATAGACCGTGACCGTGGCAATGATCACCAGGAACGTCACCGGCGCCAGGCCGACGCCATCCTGGTTGCCGAGCCGCAGGGCAAACACCGAGGCCACCGACGCCGCCACGATCCCGCGCGGCGCCATCCAGGCCAGGAAGAGCCGTTCTTTCCGGGTCAAGCCCGTGTAGGCCGTGGCCAGCCACACACTCGCGGGCCGCACCACCAGGATGAGCCAGGCGGCGAAGAGGAGTCCTGCCCCGCTCCAGTTCACGAATTCGTCCCATTCCAGCCGCGCCATCAACACCAGGAACAGGGCCGTGATCAGCAGCACGCGCAAGTTCTCCTTGAACTCGACAATGTGCTTGATGGGCACCCAGCGCTGGTTGGCCATCACCAGCCCCATGATGGTGACCGCGAGCAGCCCGGCTTCGTGCTCGATGGCGTTGGCCAGCCCGAACACGGCCAGGACCAGCATCAAGACAAACGGGCTCTGCAACGAATCGGGCACCCAGTATTTGCGCAACAGCGTGATCAGCAGGGCCGCGCTGGCCAGCCCGACCGCTCCACCCACCAGGATCATGTCCACGATGCCGATGGCGGTGGTGAAGGTCAGCGAGCCCAGCCCGGGGGTTTCAGGGGCAGCAATGGTGGCGTTGTAGACCAGCACCGCCACCACGGCGCCGATGGGATCGACGATGATCCCTTCCCAGTTGGCAATCGGGCCAACGCGGCCCGCCGGGCGGATATGCCGGAGCAGCGGCCCTACCACCGTCGGGCCGGTCACGATCAGGATGCTGCCCATCAAGAGCGCCTTGGGCCAGTCCCAGCCCAGAATGTACAGCGCTCCCAGCGTACCCAGTGCCCAGGTCACCAGCACGCCGACAGAAAGCAGCGACCAGAGGGCCGTGCCCGCCTCGCGCAGATGGCGCAGTCGCAAGCTCAGGCCACCTTCGAACAGAATGAGGGCCACCGCCAGCGACACCAGCGGAAACAAGAGATCGCCCAGGAAATCGTCCGGGTCGAGCAGGTCGAGGACCGGCCCGACCACGAAGCCGCTGGCCAGCAGCAGCAGGATCGAGGGCAGCTTCAGATACCAGGCCAGCCACTGGCTGCCGATCCCCACCACCACCAGGCCCACCAGGCTCAGCAAGATCGTTTCGCTATCCAAGGATGTTCCGTCCCGTGAGGAGAAGTTGCCCGCCCGGATCGACTGTACCACGTTTCAATTTCGCGCCGCGCTCGATTTCCCTAAAATAACCCGGCGTCGGATCATCGTTTCGCGGTTGCGCTCACCTCCGGGAGAAATGCCATGGCCAAGTTCGCGGTCATCTTGCCGGCGGCCGGGAAATCGTCACGCTTCAAGGACAAGGAGAAGAAACCGTACGTCACGCTCGACGGCCGGGCCATCTGGCTGCGCGCCGCCGAGCTGTTCATTGCCCGCGACGACGTTTGCCAGACCATCCTGGTCATCGACAAGGACGATGAAGAGATGGTCCGCCGCCGCTACCAGGCCAACCTCGCCTTCATGAACGTGCAGCTCTGTCACGGCGGGGCCGAACGCTTCGAATCGGTGGCCAATGCCCTGGCCAAGTTGAACGAAGAGGCCGAGTTCGTCGCCATTCACGATGCGGTCCGCCCCTGTGTCACGGAAGAGCTCGTCTCCGCCGTCTTCGGCGAGGCCACGCGCAAGGGGGCCGCCATGCTGGCCGCGAAGTGTACCGACACCTTGAAGGAAGCCGACAAGGACCAGAAGGTGACCGCCACCCTCTCGCGCAAGAACGTCTGGCTGGCCCAGACGCCGCAGGTCTTCCGCCGCGACTGGCTCAAGGAAGCCTACGAGCAGCGCAGCAAGCTCGGCAAAGAGATCACCGACGACGCCCAGCTCGTGGAGGCAGCGGGCCACCCCGTCCATCTCGTGGAAAGTCCACCCTCCAACATCAAGATCACCACCAAGGGGGACGTGGCCCTGGCCGACGCCATTCTGAAGTCGCGGCCCAAGCCGAAGCCGAACCGGCCCGCTCACCCCTTCGCCGAAGAAGAAATGTGGGGCGGCCGCTAGCCCCCGGCCCGCGCCCGGATTCTGTCGCGCCCGCGAGCGTGGCGGCAGCATGTTGTCGGAGACATCTCGCCCCGCCCGGATTCTCTCGCGCCCCGTTGCGCCGCGCGGGCAGTAAGTATGTTGTCGGAAACGACTTGCCCGCGCGCGGGGCGTTAAATGCTGCTTGCCTTTCTATCCCCTGGCGATCAAGCTATACCGAGAAGCCCACCGTCGCGGAGGTTCGGCCTCTGCATTCGATCGGGAGGTTGATGATGAAGAGCAACAGGGCACGCCGCCTGGCGGCGTTGCTGGCCGCGAGTTCTTGCCTGCTCCCCGTCCTCCTCGCGCCGGCAGCCGAGACGGGCAAGCTCCAGCACTTCACCGGCAAGGTGGTCGCCCTCAAGGACGTGCTCCCCAAGTTCGAGGCGCGCCTCGATCCGGATGCGTCGCCGTTCTGGCTGGCCCTCGTCACCGACGACGGCAAGATCTACCCGCTCATCAAGAGCGACGGCGCCCGCATGTTCTTCAAGGAACCCAAGCTGCGCGACCGCCCCATGCGGCTGACGGGCCGCCTCATCGCCGATACCCACCTGCTCCAGGTCATCCAGGTGCACAGCCTCAAGAACGGCAAGCTCCATGACATCTACTACTGGTGCGACATCTGCGTCATCAAACGCTTCGAGAAACAAGACTGCGATTGCTGCGGCGCGCCGATGGTGCTCCGCGAGGAACCGGTCAAATAAAGGCACGGGAGACCGATCATGCTGATGGCAATCATGGTGAGCGGCATCCTGCTCGTGGCGGCACCGGTGCCCGACGAGCTCGCGCACACGCAAGAGATTCGCAAGCTGCTGCCGCAAGCCGCCTCTCTGCCCCTGGAGGACTGGCAGCGCCTCGCCAAGCCGGGAGCAACTCCGAAGAATCCCGAGTCACTTCCCGTCACCGCGCTCTTCCTGGTGGAGAATTCCATCTTCAAGGACATCAAGTCGATCGGCAAGCAAGATGAAACGGTTGAAAACACGCGGCAGGCGCTGCATGCACACATCGAGAAATCCGCGAAGATGGGTTACGTCTCGGTCATCCAGCCCGAAGGCATCACCGAGTTCACTTGCCGCTTCGAGAGCCCCACGAGCGCGCAGGGAACGGTGACGTTCCGCGTGGCCGACCGCTGGGAACTGAAGCTGGCCTATCGGGCGCTGCGCCTCGAAAACACCTGGAGAATCCAGGAGTTCCGCTTCCCCTTGTCCCAGCTGAGAGTCCAGCAAAAAGACGGCAAGTGGATTACGGAGCCGCTCGAGAAAAACTGAGCGAAAACGGCACTGGTAACCTCCCTCCGATCTCATCCTGCATGGACGACTTTCCCAAGATACGCTGGTTGCAACTGGCCGCGGGCGTCCTCGGCATGGTGGCCGTCACCAACCTGCAGTATGCCTGGACCTTCTTCGTCTCCCCATTGCAGGAGAGGTTCGGCTGGTCGAAGGCAGAGATCCAGATAGCCTTCTCGATCTTCGTGGCCGCCGAGACCTGGCTGGTGCCCATCGAGGCCTGGCTGGCCGATCGTTTCGGCACCCGCAAGCTGGTCTTCGTCGGCGGCATCCTGGTCGGGCTGTCCTGGTACATCAACGCCCACGCAGTGGAACTGTGGCACATCTATGCGGGCAACGCCATCGGCGGCGCGGGGGCCGGCATCGTTTACGGCATCAGCATCGGTTCGGCCCTGCGCTGGTTTCCCGATCGCCGCGGGCTCGCCGCCGGCATCACCTCGGCCGCCTTCGGCGCGGGCTCGGCCCTCACCGTGGTCCCCATCTATCGCACCATCCACACCTATGGCTACCAGACCGCGTTTCTCTGGTTCGGGCTGGCTCAAGGACTCGTGGTGCTGCTGACCGCGCTGGTGCTGCGGCCGCCCCGGCCCGGCGAGTTGCCCCAGGTGGTCAATGCCGGCGTGACGCAATCGACGCGCGACTATCATCCCCTCGAGATGCTGCGCACGCGTGCCTTCTGGACCATGTACGTGCTGATGACCATGGTCACGGTGGGGGGCATGATGGCCACGGCCCAGCTCGATCCGATGGCGCGCAGCCTCGGTGTGGCCGATGTGCCCTTCACGATCCTGGGCTGGACGGTGGCCGCCGTGGCCCTCGCGGGCATGATCGACCGCGTGCTCAACGGGCTGACCCGCCCTTTCTTCGGCTGGATCTCCGACCGCGCCGGCCGCGAGAACACCATGTTCTTTGCCTTCCTCCTGGAAGGGCTGGCCATCCTGGTCTGGATCCAGACGGCGCATATTCCGATCATGTTCGTGATCTTCTCCGGGCTCGTGTACTTCGCCTGGGGGGAGATTTACAGCCTGTTCCCGGCCCTGTGCGGCGACATGTTCGGCCGCCGCTACGCCACGACCAACTACGCGTTCCTGTACACGGCCAAGGGGACGGCCACGCTGCTCGTGCCGCTGGGCAGCGTGATCTACGCCCAGACGGGCAGCTGGACCCCCGTCTTCGCCCTGGCCATCGCCTTCGACTGGATCGTGGCCCTGGCCGCGCTCTTCGTCCTCAAGCCCATGCTGCGGCAGTGGCACGCCGCGGAAGAACAAGCTGAAGCAACGCCCGCGCCGGCGGAATGAAAGTCATCAAGAACGCGACCACGATAAGGAGCTGCCATGTCCAAGGTCCTCAACATCCATCGCGACGGCAAGCCCTTCCAGATGGGAGACACCGAGTCGCGCGTGCTGATCTCGCCCGACATGGGGGCCCGCTTCGTCACCTTCAACTACATTCGCTACGGGCCCAACGCCGAATTCCCGCAACACTTGCACGATCATTCCGAAGACGTGTTCCTGGTGCTCGAAGGCTCGGGCTGGCTTCGCGAGGGGGAGAAACGCACCCCGATCGGGCCGGGCGACCTGATCTATGTGCCCCCGGGCGAGGTGCACGGCACGATCGCCGGCCCTGCCGGAATGGTCGTCATCAGTTGCCAGGGGCCGCCCGATGCCAAGCTCTACACTGGCGAACGGGACAGTTCGCGGCGTGCGTGAGCAGATGCCAGGGTTTTCCTGGGTCCTGCCTGCCGAGACCACTAGATCGGCGCGGCACGAACCTCTACCATAGACAGAAGAGGACATGGCCAGTGTTCAGGTTGCCGACTGCGCCGGCGCCGATGCTCAAGGTCGCGGCGGGACCTGCGGAAAGAGGCAGCATGAGTCGAAGTGTGGCCGCCCTCGCCCAGCAAATCGTGAGCCTGGGACTGGTGGCGGATGCCCAGCTCCGGGAATGCCAGGACGAACAAGGAGCTCTCGGTGCCAGCACCGACGACTTGCTTCGTGTGCTCGAGCGTAAGGGCTATCTTACCCCTTTTCAGATACAAAAACTGAAAAAGGGCGACCAGGATGGCTACTTCCTGGGCGCCTATCGCCTCCTCTACCAGATCTCCGCGGGCAGCTTCGGCCGCGTCTATCGCGCCGACGACCCTCGCACCGGCCGCGTCGTCGCCATCAAGGCTCTGCGGCGACGCTGGTCCAACGATCCGCACGCCATCGAGCTCTTCGAACGCGAAGCCCGCCTGGGCATGACTTTGCGCCATCCCAATATCGTGGCCATCCTGGCCCTCGACAAGGATACGGGCAGCAAGACCTACTACATCGTCATGGAGTTCGTCGAAGGGGGCAGCCTCCGCGACTTCCTGACCATTCGCAAGAAGCTGGCCGCCGCCGAGGCGCTCGCCCTGATGCATGACGCCACGGCCGGCCTGGCCCATGCCTTCTCGCGCGGCGTCACCCACCGCGACATGAAGTTGACCAACATCCTCATCTCGGCGCAGCGCGTCGCCAAGCTCGTCGATTTCGGCCTCGCCGGCCTGGGCGCCTTCGGCAACGACGAAGAACGGGTCGATCGCTCGGTCGACTACGCCGGGCTCGAAAAGGCCACCAACGTCAAGCCGGGCGACGTCCGCTCCGACATCTACTTCCTGGGCGCCGTGTTCTACGAGATGCTCACGGGCCGCGCCCCGCTCTTGCAGACCAAGGACAAGAACGCCCGCATGCAGCGCGAGCGCTTCGAAAACGTGCTGCCCATCGGCGGCGACGAGCTCGACGCCCCACCCGCGGTCTTCCAGCTCGTCGAACGCATGATGTCGCTGCGCCCCGAACAGCGCTACCAGACGCCCGTGCAACTGCTCGAAGCCGTCAAGCAGGTCCAGCGCGAGGTGGAGGAGATCGAACACGCCTCCGCCGAGGAAGAGTCCGGCTCTCCCGAAGTCTTTCTCGTCGAGAGCAGCAAGCGCCTGCAAGAAGGGATCAATACCAGCCTGTCGCAGCTGGGCTACACGGTGGCCATGGCGAGGACGCCGAACGCCGCCCTCATGCGCTTCGAGCAAAGGCCCTATCACGTGCTGGTCATGGACGTGGGGGCCATTGGCGTGACTGGCGTTGACGTCTTCAAGCAAGTTCGCGCCCTGGCCGACAAGCTGGGCCGTCCGCTGCCCGCCATCCTGATGTTCAGCGAAAACCAGGACGAGCTGCGCAAACAGGTGGAAGAAGACGAACGCACGGCCATTCTGGTCCGCCCGCTGACCATCCGTCATCTGCTCGACAAGCTGCACGCGCTGGCCCCGATCGGCGGGGCGCAGCCGTGACAGACAAACCTGACACGTCAAATACCTCGGCCCGGCGCAAGATAGATACGTAAGCGCAGCATAGAGGCAACCGTGGCCGGGCGCAAGGTTGCACACTTGTGCGTGTAATAATTGTACGTCAGCATTGTCAGCAACTTTGAGCAAACCCAAATGCACCAAACTACTTGTGTCTGCGGCTGCCGCGGCCCTTGCACACGCGCGGGTGTCATCAACTTTGCCGATAGGCTCATGGTGAAAACGAGTTGCGCTTCCGAGACAACAGCCGTCATTGTGCAACCACCAGGTGTGCAGCCGACCAGGGCGGCAGCGGGGCGCCAATCACGGCTTGTAATGCACCTAACCCGTTGCTATAGTTCAGCAAGCTTCATTGCGGGACTCTGCGCAGAAGAGGCAAACCCGGACGAGACTCTCACGTCCTGGTGGAGGATGACATGATCGGAACCAGAAAGTTGCGCTACCTGCTGGCGCTGGGAACGGCGGCGGCCCTGGCCTTGTCCATCGGCATGGCCCAGTCGCCCCCCTTCAATGAACGCGACGTCAAGGTGGAGGCCAACATCCAGGATCGCTCCGACATCTGGGTGCTGGACTTCCGCTTCAAGGATCCGCGGCTGGTCACCGTCGACATTCCGGCGCGGGGCCGCAAGGTTGTCTGGTATCTGTGGTACCAGGTGATCAACAACACGGGCGAGCCGCACCTGTTCATTCCCGATTTCGAGCTGGTCACGCACGACCGGCCCGGCGTGTATCGCGATCAGGTGCTGCCCAAGGCGCAGGAGGCGATTCGCCGCCTGGAAGATCCGACGGGCCGCCTCGACATTCGCAACTCGGTGACGATTGCCAGCGAGCCGATTCCGCCCTCGAAGCCCGACGCTTATCCTCGGGCCATCACGGGAGTTGCGATGTGGGATGATGTCAATCCCGACTCGAATCAATACAGTATCTTCGTGGGTGGCCTGTCCAACGGGCACACCGAGGACGATAACAAGGTGGTGCGGCGGAAGACGTTGCAGCTGAACTTCCGAAGGATTGGCGACCGGTTCGCCATGGATTCGCGGGAGATCAAGTTTGTGCCCCCCGCCGCCTGGCTCTACCGGGCCACCAACTTCAGCGCCGATTTCCAGCCCAAGCCGGCTGCGGACAAAGAAGACGCCGCCGCCGTTGACCGGCTGCCACTGCAAGTTCTGCCTCAGAGGTAACGAGATGGCTCACAAGAAAGGTCAAGGTTCGTCACGCAACGGCCGCGAGTCGCATTCGCAGCGCCTGGGCGTGAAGGTCTACGGCGGGCAGTCGATCAAGGCGGGCGGCATCATCGTCCGTCAGCGCGGCACCCGATATCTGCCCGGCCGCAACGTGGGCCGCGGCAAGGACGACACCCTGTTCGCTCTTGCCGAAGGCTTCGTCAAGTTCGCCGGCCGCCGCGTCACGGTGGTGGCGGAAGCGCCGGCGGCTGCCTCCAACTGAGGTTCGCAAGAATCAGCGACCGCGTCTGCCCGCCAGGCGCGGTCGCTTGCTTTTGCGCGCGTCCCTGACCAATATACTGGATATTCAAAGTATTTAATTACGCGGCGTCGCTCACTTCGGCTCTTCCTTCCGCCACACCTTGAGCAGATCGATGGCGCCGCTGTCGGTCCAGATCGTGCCCTTGGGGTCGCCGGGCCGAAGCTGCCACAGCCCGGAACGGGCCAGCAAGTCGATGTCCTTCTTGTTCGGCGTCAGCACCACCCACGTGGAAGGTTCCTTGCCCCGCGCACGCAGGTCGTCTTCGATCTCCACCTGCGGCCAGACCAGACAATGAAGCGGGGGCTGCGCTTGCGCTGCCAGGTTCTGTAGCAAGGGCACCAGGTCGAGATAGCGATTGGAGACGTGAAACGCCAGCATGCCGTTCTCGGTCAGCTTGGCGCGATAGCCCGCCAGCGCCTCGCGCGTGAGCAGGTGAGTCGGAATCGCATCGGAACTGAAGGCATCGAGCACGATCAGCCCGAACTTGTCCGGGCTGTGGGCCAGTTCCAGCCGCGCGTCGCCCACGACCACGTCGATCTTGGCGGCGGAGTCCTTGATGAAGGTGAACAGCCCGGTGTCGCGGGCAATGTGGACCACGGACGGATCGATCTCGAAGAAGGTCCAGTGCTGCCCGGCTTTGCCGTAATAGGCCAGCGAACCGGTGCCCATGCCGACGAGGGCCACGCGGTCGAGCCGCTTGTCGTTCTTGAGGGCGTCCTGGAAGAAGCGGCCCATCGGCCCGCTGGGATGGTAATACGTGAGTGGCTCTTTCTGGTAGCGCTCGTCGAGGCTCTGCCGCCCGTGTACGGTGTTGCCGTGGATCAGTGCCCGCAGCTTCTTGTTCGAATCGTACGTGACGCTATGGATGCCGAAGAAGCTGCGCGTGCGGTATTCCACGGTGCCGTGGAGGCCATGAAAGGTGCTGGCAAAGAGCAGCAGCGTGACGATGCCGAGACCGAACTGCCTGGCGTTGTCGACAAAGAAGAAGCAGATGAGGGCGGGAATCGCCAGCGTGAGGCCGTTGCTCGACGGCCCGGGGGGCAGCTCCTTGTAGCGGGCGACCGCGCTGAGAATCACCATCACGATGGCCAGCAGCAGCGGCCCTTGCCCGTAGCGCACGAGCGGCGATTCGGCGAGCGTCTTGTGCCACCCTTCCGGGGGCGGCTCCTTATTCAGCAACCGATTCGCCGTGGTCAGCGCGAACCAGATCATCTTCGACAGGAGCGGCTCGCTGACATCCTCCAGCACGGGCAAATCCTCATCGTCCGGATCACGATCATCGTCAGCTTCATCAAGTACTTCTTCGATGATGTCGATCTTCTCGCCCTCCTGCGGCGGCGCGCCGGCGGCCGGTGCTGAAGCACTCGCGCTCGGCGCTGGCGCCGTGGCCGCGGGTCGCGAAGCGTTTGCGACCGGAGGTCCCGGCGGCGCGCCGGGAGCGTTGGCGACCGCAGGCCGCGGCGGCGGCGAGCCGGGAGCGTTAGCGACCGGAGTTGGCACTGGCGGCGAGCCGGGAGCGTTAGCGACCGGAGGTTGCACCGGCGCACCTTGCGCTTTCGCCGCCGCTGTCTGTCCAGCGGCAGGTGCATTCGCAACCGGAGTTCGTTGCGGCACGCCGGCATTCGCGGCCGGCGGCCGCGGCGGCGAGCCGGGAGCGTTAGCGACCGGAGTTGGCGCCGGCGTACCTTGCGCTTTCGCCGCAGCTGTCTGTCCAGCGGCAGGTGCATTCGCGGCCGGAGTTCGTTGCGGCACGCCGGCATTCGCAGCCGGCGGCCGCGGCGGCGAGCCGGGAGCGTTAGCGACCGGAGTTTGCGCCGGCGTACTCGGCAAGTTCGCGGCCGGCGGTCGCGCTTGCGAGTTCGCAGCCGGCGCGACGACAGGACGCGCTGGCACGCTCGAAGCTGGCGGTCGCGCGGGAGTATTGGCGGCAGGCACATTTGCAATCGGCGGCTTCGCGGGCACGTTCGCCACTGCGTTCGCGGCGGGCGTGACCTGTGCTGCCGCATTCGCCGCCACCGGTGCAGGAGCCTCTTCCGGGATCACTTCCAGTTCTTCGATGATCTCTTCCTCGGCCTCTTGTTGCTTCTTTCTCTTCTTGGCCCGCGGCGGGTTCCGCAAGGGCTGAAAACTCAGCAACGTCAGCACCAGTGGATACTCGAGCTGCGACGTGAAGATCATCGGGGCCAGCAACGCGTTGAACGCACCCCCCAGGAAGCCCCCCAGCCCCAGCCACAGATAAAACTCCGTCAGCCAGCGGGCCGCGGGCCGTGTCCGGAACACCTCCCCGTGACAAACCAGCCCGATCCAGAACAGGCCGACCAGGTGCACCACCATGATCAGCCACAAGGGCTCGGTGGCCTCGCTCAGGAGCGAGATCACCAGGATCAGCACGACGAGAGGCAGCGCGTGCGCTAGCGGGCCGCGGGCCAGAAAACGCGGGATCATCGACGCGATCACGAACGTCAACAGGTAGATCGCCAGCGGCACCACCCACAGCAACGGAATCGCCGCCAGGTCGGTGGTCAGGTACATGGTGACGCTCAGCATCAGGCTGGCCGGGATGGCAGCCAGCAAGACCCACCAGCCCCGTTCTTTCCAGGTGGGGGCATGTTTGTGCGTGGCCGCCTCCAGGGCGTTTTCTTCCTGACTGGGGCCGGCATCGGGCTTGAGGAAATAGACGCAGCCCGCCGTGAGCAGCACCAGGAGGGCGTAGCCCGCCGTCCACCAGCGGCTTTGTCGGTCGAGCGTGTAGGCGGGCTCGATCTCGAACGGATAGCTCAAGAGCGCCAGCATGCTCCCCAGGTTGCTGGCGGCGAAGAGATAGTACGGGTCGCCCGAGGTGGAATGGCCCGTGCTGCTGAACCAGCGTTGCAAGAGCGGCCCGCTTGCCGACAGCACGAAGAAGGGCAGCCCCACCGCGAAGGTGAGCGTCAGCAGCAGGCCGAGCACCGAATAGCTCCATCGCGCCATGGTGGGGGCCAGCCCGGCCGACACGGGCAAGAGCAGCATCAACGCGCACATGAAGAAGAGGTGCATCACCGCGTGCCGCCGCATGCCCAGCCGTTCGGGCACCGCGTGCGCGTAGATGTAGCCCAGCAGCAGGGTCCCCTGGAAGAAGAGCATGCAGGTGGTCCAGACGGAAGAGGTGCCTCCCCAGTAGGGCAACACCATGCGGGCAATCATCGGTTCGATGAGGAACAGCAACCCCGAAGCGACGAACAGGGTAGCGGCAAAGAGTGCCGGTAGCTGGATGCTCTTCATCAAGACAGGCAGCCTCACAGAAAGGATTCCGCGTTATTCTAGACGGCCCCGCGGCCGATGTGGAGGCAAAAGTCGGGGTGACACGCTGACAGACTGCACAGATGAGCAGTCCGAACTCGCGCCGGGCGGTGTGGCTGCTTTTTTGTGTTAGGTTGCCTGTCCGCTGTCCGTAGTAGGAAGGGCCCGCGACTCGGTCGATTGGGAGCGACGCCATGACCGGACAAGAACGCCTGCAGAATCTGATTCAGAATTCCGAGTTCGCGCATCATCGGATGTTCACGGCCAGTTCCATCTCGGATGCCGCCGGGCGCTTCGAAGAGGCGAAGCGCAGCCTGCAGGCGGCCATCGCGCTTGCAGAAAACATGGGGGATTCGAACAAGGTGGTCTGGCTGGAGCACCGGCTGACACATGTCACCGGAATCTATCGCTCGCGCTTTTCCAGGCAAGTCAAAGCCCGCTAGCGACCGGGCAGCGCGAAATCCTCGGTCACCGGGTGCCGTTGCAACTCGGCGCGCTGGTCTTCGAATAGCACCTGGCTGGTGGCGCAGGCCTCGCACAGGTTGATCGATTCGCAATCTTCACAAACATGGATATCCCGGTCACAGCCCGCGCAATTGAAGCGGACGCAGCCCGGCTTCACGGCGACGGGAGAGTAATGCTCGACCATGTTGAAGCAAACGACATGCATGGGGTGCCTCCTTGGCCCGGCATCCTCCACTCGAGCACTCGCTGACGGCGCGAGGCTGCTGCCAGTGTCCCCTACGCTGAGCGGGCTCCCGGTGTTCATCCCCGATCCCCGTTTCACACTCTTACATTCCCTGTGGCATGGTATCCTGTGCTATCGCCCGTTTGCGGGCTGCGGTACACAACATCACAGGAGACCTGCCGATGAACGCTCTGCTCACCACTGCCTTGCTCGCGCTGATCGCCGCTGACGACAATGCCGTCAAGAAGGACCTCAAGCTGCTCGAGGGGGACTGGGTGGTCACCAAGCTCGAGTACAGCGGCAACGACATCACCGAGCGTTACCCGCTGCGTTTCGTCATCAAGGGCTCCGAGATTGCCATCGAAGGAGACGCCGGCGTCAAGAAGGAGTACGGCCGGTTCGCCATCAAGATCGATCCGTCCACCAGCCCGCGCTGCATCGACATCAAGGTCACCCTGGGCGTGCAGAAGGACGTGACCATGGAGGGCATCTACGACGTGAAGAAGGACGAGCTGCGCCTGTGCGTGAAGGTGCTGGGCAACGATCGCCCCACCGAGTTCAAGAACGGTGACGAGATCGCCCTGGTCACGCTCAAACGCAAGGACAAGTAACATGCCAAGTCGTTGCGATCGTCGTGCCTTTCTGGCGGGCCTGGGCAGCCTGGTTCCTGCCCTGGCCCTCGCCGACGAAGACAAGATCCCCGACATCATCGAGCGGCTGCGGCAGGAAACGGCCAATGCACCGCTGGAGATGAAGTTCACCGGCACCACCGCCGAGGAATGCCGCCAGTGGCAGGGCAAGTTTGGCGACAAGCTGCGCTCCTTGCTTGTACCGCACGCGCCGCCCAGGGACTGGAAGACCATCGTCCGCTCCACGGCCGACCTCGACGATCATCGCCGCGAGGAGTTGTTGCTGGTGGCCGACGGCTTTCCGCCGTTGCCCGTTTACTTGCTGCTGCCCCGCCCGAAGCGGGAGAAGAAAGTCGCGGGCATGCTGGCTCTGCACGGGCACGGGAGCTACGGCCATCATCCCGTGGCGGGCCGCGATGATCTGCCCGGCGTCGCCAAGGCGATCGCCGGCGCCCATTACGACTATGGCCGACAGCTCGTCCGCAAGGGCTATGCGGTGGCCTGCCCGTGCTTCACGCCCTTCGGCGAGCGCCTGGGCAATCGTGAGCGCTTCGGCAATGCCGATCCTTGCGGCGACACGTTTCTACGCATGCTCAGCCTGGGCAAGGTGCTCCTTGCCGAAAACCTGCGCGATGCCCTGTGGGCCTTCGAACTGCTGGCCCGCCGACCGGAGGTCGACCCCGACCACATGGGCTGCGCCGGACTTTCTTACGGCGGCCGCATGACCACCTTCACCAGTGCCCTCGAGCCGCGCATCAAGGCTTGCGTCATCTCCGGCGCACTCAACGTGATGCAGGAACGGCTGGGCAATCCGTATAGCTGCGGCGCCCAGGTCGTGCCCGGCATGCTGAAATACGGCGATATTCCCGAAGTGATCTCGCTGATCGCGCCGCGTTACTGCGTGCTGGAAGTCGGCAGCAAGGACGGGCTGATCAAAGAAAAATGGGCCGAGGAAGCACTCACGCGCATCCGCCGCGCCTACAAGGCCTTCGCTGCCCTCGATCACCTCCAGGTCGATCGCTTCGAGGGGGGCCACCGCTGGAATGGCGCCGTCGCCTTCCCGCTGCTGGAAAAGGTACTCGGATAAGACCCGCCATCGCTGCCTGCCTGCCAAGGAGATTGTCATGCTGCCACGTCATGTGCTGCTGATTGCCGGGCTGTTTGCTGCCCTGTTGACTTCGCTTGTTTCGGCCGCGGACGCGCCGCTGCGCGACGCGCTGGCCAACCTCGATGCCAGCGTTGTTCAGGGAGAAGAACAGAAAGCCCTGGCCAGCATGGTTGGCGATCTGATCCGCGCACGCCGCTACCAATTGAGCGATCAAAACACCGCCGAGTGGGAAATGGTCAAGAACCGGGCCGACTGGCAGAAGTTCCTGGCCCCGAAGCTCGAAGCGCTGGCAGCTTCCCTCGGGCAATTTCCAGCGCCCGCCAAGGATCTCAACGTCCGCGTCACCAGCACGGTGAAGGGGGACGGCTTCAGGATCGAAAACCTGGTCTTCGAGAGCCGGCCCGGGCTATGGGTGACCGCCAATCTTTATCGGCCCGAACAGGAAACGTCTTCGATGCCGGGTATCCTGATCTGCCACGCGCATCACACGCCCAAGGCGCATGGCGAGTTGCAAGACATGGGCATGACCTGGGCCCGGGCGGGCTGCCTGGTGCTGGTCATGGATCAACTCGGCCATGGCGAGCGCCGCCAGCATCCCTTCAACAGCGATGCCGACTTCTCACAGAAATATCGCGTCAGCCGCCAGGACTATCACTTCCGCTTCGATAGCGGCGTGCAGCTTCACTTGCTGGGCGACAGCCTGATGGGCTGGATGGTCTACGATCTTCGTCGCGGCGTGGACCTGTTGCTCGCCCAGAAGGGCATCGACCCAAAACGGATCATCTTGCTTGGCTCCGTGGCGGGGGGCGGCGACCCGGCGGCGGTGACAGCGGCCCTCGAGCCGCGCATCACCTGCGTGGCGTCCTTCAACTTCGGCGCGCCGTCACCGAAACCGCTGTATCCGTATCCGCTCGACAAGCCGCCCCACTGGAACTTCATCGGCGGCGGCAGCTGGGAATCGACACGCAACCTCACTGCGAGCGGCCGCGACGGTTTCCTGCCCTGGCTGCTGGTGGCCGCAGCCGCCCCCCGGCATCAGGTCTACGCGCACGAGTTTGGCTGGTTCAAGGAAGGAGACCCCACCTGGCAACGCTTGCAGGCCGTCTATGGCTTTCGCGATGCGGGCGACCGTCTTTCCTTCACGCATGGCAAGGGTGACGTGAGTAAGCGGCCCCCGGAAGGAACGCACTGCTCGCACATCGGCGCCCTGCACCGCGTGATGATGCACGATGCGTTTCGCAACTGGTTCCAGA
>JBFWSD010000021.1:0-16146 GCA_050248575.1 Gemmataceae bacterium | reverse complement strand
GCATGTAAGGCGGGCAGATGTACTCCGTGCTCGCCGCCATCTCGCCCACTTGCACCTTCCAGTAAAACTCGCCCACCACGTAACGAACCCCCGCGTCTCCCTTCTGAAAGATCTTGAAGGTATTGCCGTGATAGTGGGCTTTCTGCCCGCGGATCTGCACATCGCCCGGGGCCACGGGCTGCACGTAGTTCCAGCTTCGCTCGCTGCGCACCATCCAGCGAAACCCGAGACGCGGGTCGTAAAGCAGATACTCTTCCCACGGATACTCGATCCCTTCCCAGAAGACCGAGCGGACCATGAAGCCGATCACCGTCATCTCCCCCTCGGGGAGGCTGCCCACGGAACCGAGGGGCAAGAGCGGATCGATCTTCAGGTCGAGGGCAGCTAGAAAGCGCAGATTGCCCTTGTTGGCGTCGAGCAAGGCGCCGCAGTTCGGGCAGCCCACGCGTTCGGTCTGATCGGGAGCGCGCAGCTCCATCGGCCCGCCACAGTTGGGGCAGTTGACTTGCAGCGCCTGGATCTGTCTGGCTTCGCGCTCGCGCATGCGATTGCTGCGCGGAATGGCTAGCCCGTCGAGCGTGACCTGCTGCCCGCCGAAGACGAGGGGCGGCTTGCTGCTATAGTCGATGGTGCCAAACAGCCCGCTCGCGGCGGAAAGATCGGCGTACGCGTACTTGGAGCGCGGCTCGAGCTTCCAGGGGATCTCGCCCTGCGCGGAAACTGCTTCCGCCACCCCTTTTTCCGCGACGACGAGCGGCACATCCAGGCTAGGCAGCGTCACTTGCTGGCCGACTTCGAGCTGCCCGAAGGTGGGCAGATCGCTCGTGTCGGCTTCCGGCTGTTCAAAGGTGAGATAGAAGCGGCCTTGCGCCTCGGCGAGCCAGCCCCAGCGGCCGTCGCTGAAATGCGCATACCATTCGTCCCAGTAGCCGCCCGCGGCATGCTTCATTTGAGCGCGGCCGACGAGCTCGAACGACTTGCCTTCCCATTTGCCCTTCAGGCCCAGTTCGAGGACGGCCCCGGTATCGACCAGCTCGGCAACCTTGCCCAGGTCTTCGAGCTTGCGGTCGCCGCGGGCCACCACGGAGCGGCAATACTCGCAGACCACGACCATGGCCGAGCCGACCTTGAAGCGAACCGGCCCGCCACAGGCCGGACAGTTTGCCTGGGCTGCAGTCATCGTTGTGCCCGCCCTCCTTCTTCGCCGCGTGTGAGGGTGCGGATGTCGACCTGAGCGGCCCCCAGCCAGGCTGCGAGCCGCTCTTCCCAGTCCCAGTGGGGCCGCGCGCGGCAGCAATAGAGATTGAAGGTAGCCACTCCCAGCTCGGGATACGTATGGCAGGCCAGATGCGACTCGGTGAGCAGATAGAGTCCGGTCACGCCGCCCGGATCGTCGAAAGCATGCCAGTGCGGCGCGCCGACCACGTGCAGATCGAGATCGGCAATGATCTCGTCGCAGAGCCGCTCGAGCGTGGCCACGTCACGCAGCGGCGCGGGCCGACAGCCCAGGGCGTCGACCAGCCACTCCGTGCCGGCCAGCGTCAGGGCTGGTGCCTGCTTTTTCGTGGATAACTTCATTCTCTTCTCCTCGTTCCCGCGCCAGGCGCGGGAAGTGGGGCAGGTTGATAACCTGCCACGGGTCGGGTCGAGGCAGGTTGGCAACCTGCCCCACGCGCATGTCCACATGAGCTGGATGCACGACGGCAGCACATAAGTCCTGGCGGCGGCTGACCTTCCTCGCGCGCCGGGTTGGTCCATCATCGCGCTGGTTGAATCCGGTTCGCCGATCCACCGGACGGCGGGCCGGCTCGGCCCCCCACGAGGCGTTGGCGGCCACATAGATCAACGCGATCAGCGCCGCGATGATGATGATCAGCAAGGTGATCTTGATCCAGCTGAACGGCCGCGAGCCAACGACCTCGCCCGTACGCGCGTTCACCAGGATCTGATACGGCGTGTCCTTGAACCGATAAGGGGCCACCCACACCGGCAAGAGCAGATGCTTGAAGGTCACTCCCACGTGCTGGGTTTGCACCGAGCTGAGCCGCTGATGGTCGCCGCCGATGTCCTGGCAACACATGGAGCGGATGTGCCCGTCCATGATCTCCTGGGCCGCGCCGAAACCTTCTTTCAGGTCGACGGCATAGCGCTCGGTGACGAAGCCTGACAGATACTGGGCCTGATAGTTCTCGAGCTTGACGAGGTCCCAGGGCTCCAGTTCGTTGACCAGCTTCGCGGGCAGGCTGCGCGACGCACACACCAGCACATCGTCGAAGAAGTGATCCACCTCTCCCGACACCCAGGTCCAGCGCGTCTTGACCACGCTGCGTGTCTTGGTCTGCCCGTCGGAATCGGTGTAGGTCTCGGTGACCGTGTAGTTGTCGCCGCGCTCGCCCTCGTAGTAGGTGTAGGTCATCGAATCGTACGTCCAGAACGGAACGTACATGCCGGACAGGCGGCCCAGGAGGGCAAACTTCCGCAACGTGCCCGGCGCGAACCAGCGCGTCTCGATCCACTTGCCGAAGTTCTCCACCGCCTGCGACTTGGTGACCAGAAAGGGCAAGATGGCCTCGGGCTTGATCATGCCTCGAGCCCGCTCGGGCTTGTTCTCGAGGTGTGTGTTGCAATACGGGCAGCTGTCGGTGACGAGCTTGTCGTCAAAGAGGACGACGGCGCCGCAGCCCGTGCAGCGGACCTCGGTGCTGTGCCCTTCCAGCGTGGCGTTTTCCGCGTCTTGCTGCTTCGACCAGTACTCGTCCCAGCTGTTTTCCTTCACCTCGTCCGACTTGGGCTCGATCTTCTCGACGAAGCCGCAATATGGGCACTTGAGCCCGCGTTCCTTCGGATCGAAGTCGAGCCGGGCGCCGCACTGACGGCAAGGGAACTTGCGCCCCGCCGGAGGCTGCTGCGGCGTGGGAGGCGGCATCGGCGGTGGAGGCGTTTCACTTGGTCGAGACATAGTTTTCATTTGTGGACAGGCACTGCCGCTCATGGGACACGGCTGCGACGGATGCCCAGCCGAAGATATCGAACACGGATCCCGCGTATTGCATCCGGCGGGATCCGTGTTCTATGAGCGACATCGCATCACGTTGACGGCGGCAAGGGCGGCGGCATCGCGGCAAACAGCGATTGCAGCTCGGGCACCGATTCGGCTGCGGTCCAGCCGGCCATGCCTTGCTTCCAGACGAGGGTACTGCGGGTGAGCTTGCCTTCGCGGGCCTTGGCGGCAAGCGTGCCCATGTCGAACGGGCCGCCCTGCTGGCCGTCGATAGCTGCGAAGAAGGCGGCCGCGGTCGGCAACGGCGGCGGCATGGCGCCTTGCTGATGCGCTCCAGCCATCGCGCCGGCCATCTGGCCCGCCACGGCAAAGCCGGCGCCCATGCCGGCGCCGAGTCCGGCAATGCCGCCCGGGTTCTGCGCGGCATCGGTGATCGCCTGGGCGGTCTGGTACTGCGTGAAGCGGCCCATGTCGCCGAGCACACCCATCTTGGTGCGCGTGTCGAGTGCCTGCTCGACTTCGGCGGGCAGCGAGATGTTCTCGACAAAGAACGCCGACATGCCGATGCCCATCTTGGCCAGCTCCGGGCCGATCCGGTCCTGGGCCAGCTTGCTCAACTTTTCGTAGTTGCCCACCAGGTCGAGGATCGGGATCTTCGACTGCCCGACCACGTCGACGAAGCGCGACACGATGGTGTTGCGCAGCTGGTTGGCGATCTCGTAGGTCTCGAAGGAGGGATCGGTGGCCACCAGCTCGCGCATGAAGGTGGCCGGATCCTTGATCTGGAAGGCGTAGTTGCCAAAGGCGCGGAGCCGCACCGGGCCGAACTCCGGATCGCGGAGCATGATCGGGTTCTGCGTGCCCCACTTCTGGTCGGTCCACTGCCTCATCGAGATGAAGTAGACCTCCGCCTTGAAGGGGGAGTTGAAGCCATACTTCCAGCCCTTGAGGGTGGAGAGGATGGGCATGTTCTCGGTTTGCAGGGTGTACATGCCGGGCTTGAAGACGTCGGCGATCTGGCCTTCGTTGACGAAGACGGCGTTCTGCCCTTCGCGGCAGGTCAGCTTCGCCCCCATCTTGATTTCGTTGTTGTAGCGCGGAAAGCGGTACGCGAGGATCTCGTTCTGTGCGGGCTCGGTCCACTCGATGATATCGATGAACTCGCCCTTGATCTTGTCCCACAAGCCCATGGATGTGTCCTCCAGAAAGGGTGTTACCCCGTAGATTACCGCGCCTTGGGGGAAAAGGAATCCCCAAACCTAGTTCGTACAGGCCGGAGCGAGCTTTGCAAAAATCTGCGACACGGGGACACGGGGACACCGGGACGCAGGCACCCAAACACACCCGCGACGCGTCGGTCGCCACCCTGACATTTCAAGATTTCTACTGTGCTTGCTGGATCTGCGCGGCGATATCGACGCCCACTTGCTCGCTCCACGCTTGGAGCAAGCGCTCGTAGACCGCGCCGGGCCGGCCCGATCCGATCGGCACGCCATTCAGTGAAACCACCGGCATCAGGCAGAAGGGCGTACTGCTCAGGAAAGCCTCTTCTGCCTCGCACACGTCAGCAACCGTCAGATCGGCTTCCAGCGTTTGCAGGCCAAGTTGTCCGGCCAGCTTCAGGGCCGTGTCGCGGCTGATTCCGGGCAAGATTCGCTCTCGCCGCGGCGAAACCAGCCCGCCCGCCTTCACGATCAGCAAGTTAGCCGTGGCCGTCTCGGTCACAAAGCCTTCTTCGTCCTGGAGTAACGCCAGGGCCTCCGGGTCCTGTCGCCGCGCTGCCTGGTCGGCGAGATGGTAGTGCAGCCGGCTGCGTTGCTTGACCGAGCGGGCCACGCAGGCAGCGGGCACGTCGCGCACGCTGGTTGTCACCAGCTTGGCCCCTTCCTGCACGCGCCTGGCCCAGCGCGCGCAGGGCAAGGGAAAAGTGTGCACGCATACTGTCGGTTCACGCATGGATTCGGCGGGCATGTACGTGGGATAGGGCCCCGGTGTGACGAAATGAATGATGCCGAGATCACTGCCCGCGGCCACCAGCGGATAGTTGTGGGCCGCCAGTTCCAGCGCAATGTCGCGCAGGTCTTGCTGCCCCTGGGCTATCTCGATGCCCACGTAATCCAGCCCGCGAAACAGCCTGTCGAGGTGATCGTCGAGGCGGAAGGGCACCCCGTTGAATGTGCGGGTCAGTTCGCTCACGGTGGCGCCCAGGACCAGCCCGGCATCGAAGATCGGCAGGGCCGCCTGCGCCGCGGGCAGCCGACGACCGTTCAGGTATGCCAACGCTTCCGCCATTTTCTTGCCCGCCCGCAAAGGGATGGTGAGCGCCCCGGATGCGTCGTCTATAATAGGGCAGTTGGATAAGTGCGCCGAGATTCGCAGTCAGCATTCATCATCATGACAACGACCAGCCAGCGCATGAGCCTGCCCTTGTGGCAGGAGACGTTTGCCGCGCCGCTCTTGCCGATGACGCGGGCCGAGCTGGCTGCGCGCGGCTGGAACGAAGTCGACATTGTCTTCGTCACCGGCGACGCCTACGTGGATCATCCCAGCTTCGCGATGGCTATCCTGGGCCGCGTCCTCGAGCTGGCCGGTTTTCGCGTCGCGCTACTGAGCCAGCCCGACTGGCATTCTTGCGAGCCCTGGCGGACCTTCGGCAAGCCGCGCCTCTTCTTCGCCATCAGCGCGGGCAACATGGATTCGATGATCAACCACTACACTGCCAGCAAGAAGGTCCGCAACGACGACGCCTATTCGCCGGGGGGCAAGATTGGCCTGCGCCCCGACCGGGCCACGCTCTCCTACTGTCATCGTGCCCGCGAGGCTTATCCGGGCGTGCCCGTGATCGCGGGGGGCGTAGAAGCCTCTCTGCGCCGGCTTGCCCACTACGACTACTGGTCCGACACGGTGCGTCGCTCGATCCTGCTCGACGCCAAGGCCGACCTGGTCGTGTACGGCATGGGCGAACAATCGATCGTCGACATTGCCCGCCGATTGCAAGCGGGCCAGGCCGTTCGCGACTTGCGCGACCTGCGCGGTGTCGCCTATGCCCTGGGCGCCAGCGAAGCGCAGGTCCTGCCCGAGAATGGTTGGCGGCCCGCCGGCTTCGACGACTATCAGCTCATTCCCTCCTACGAGGAAGTGAAGGCTGACAAACGGGCCTTCGTGGAGGCCACGCGTCTCATCCACGTGAACACCAACCCGTTCAATGCAAGAACGCTGGTGCAGTTTCACGAGCGGCAGGCGATCGTCTGCACGCCGCCCGCTTTGCCCATCGCCGAGGCGGAGATGGATCGCATTTACGATCTGCCCTACACACGGCGGCCGCATCCTTCGTACGAGGAGCCGATTCCTGCTTACGAGATGATCAAGGATTCGGTGACGATCATGCGGGGCTGCTTTGGCGGCTGCACCTTCTGCTCGATCACCGCGCACCAGGGCCGCATCATCCAGTCACGCTCGCAAGAATCCATCTTGAACGAGCTGGGCAAGATGGCCGCCGATCCCGACTTCAAGGGCACCGTCAGCGATATCGGCGGGCCCACGGCCAACATGTACCAGATGCGTTGCACCCGGCCCGAAGTGGAGGCGAAGTGCAAGCGGCTCTCGTGTGTGCATCCGAGCATCTGCAAGCTGCTGGGCACCGATCATGGCCCGCTCGTCGACTTGCTGCGGCGGGCCCGCCGCGAGCCCGGCATTCGCAAGGTGCTGGTCGCCTCCGGCATTCGCATGGACCTGGCCCAGCTCGATCCAACTTATGTGCGCGAGCTGGCCGAGCACCATGTGGGGGGCCATCTCAAGGTCGCTCCCGAACATACCGACAAGACGACCCTGGAACTGATGAAGAAGCCCGACATCGACAACTTCCAGGGCTTTGCCCGCGAGTTCGCGAAGGCGTCCAAGGTGGCGGGCAAGCCCAAGCAGTACCTGGTGCCTTACTTCATCGCCAGTCATCCGGGCTCCGACCTGCACGCCATGATCGAGCTGGCCCTCTTCCTCAAGCGGAACGGCTACAAGCCGGACCAGGTGCAGGATTTCATCCCGGCCCCGTTCGATGTGGCCACTTGCATGTATTACACGGGCATCGACCCGTTCACGAACAAGGAAGTGTACATTGCCCGCCACCTGCGCGACCGCAAGCTGCAGCGGGCCCTGATGCAGTTCTTCAAGCCGGAGAATTACTTCGAAGTCCGCCAGGCGCTCGAGCAAGCGGGCCGCACCGATCTCATCGGCAACGGTTGCGATTGCCTGATCCCGGTGCAGCCCCCGAAGGAGGCCCTCAAGGCCCGCCGCGACCAGGCGGGCAAAGCCCTCCGCGGCGCGGATCACGTACACACCGTGCCCAAGCGCCGACCGGGCAAGAAAGGCTACCGGCCCGGCCGCAAGACGGCAGGCAGACAGGAGCGAAGGTGAGAAATGGACTCACACCAGGCCTTCATGCGCTCGATCGCAAAATGCGCAATGGCGAGTTTGTTTTCGGGTGGGACCGCTATGCTGACAAGCGCAGGCTGGCTGCTCGCCGAGGTCAACGTCAGGGACATCTTGCCTACTTGAGGCGATTGCTGGCTGGCCTTGGGCTGCTGGAAGTGCTGACTGAAATGGGCATCGCGCTCGTCACGTTTCCGGATGTCAGCCTTGACCGTGGCATTGATGATCGCAACCTCTGGAATTATTGTCAGGAGAACGATTGGGTGCTGTTCACCGATAATCGGAGTCACGAGGATGAGAACTCCCTGAATGCGACGCTCCAGGACTCCTGGCGCCTTGGCCAGTTGCCGGTGTTGACCCTGGCCAGCAAGGGCAGATTCGAGAACAGCACTGCTTACGCCTTGCGTGTTGCCGAGGACGTGGCAGAATTGCTGGTCGCGGTATTCGTTGACGGGATTCGCACTCAGCCACGCATTTTTGTGCCGCTTTGAGTCGCTCGCGCGCAAGCAGACAGCCCGACGCCAGGACCGTCGTTGAGGAGGTCACCATGAAGATACCATTCCCGACCGGGCAGGACGTCGACGAATGGCAGGTGTTCTTGTGGAACCTGCCCGACGATCTGGTCTCGCGCACGCAGAAGCTCCAGTTCATGATGATGCTGGAGGCGTCCTTCAACGCCTTCGATCCCTACCTGGTGGTGCGCGACCTGCTCCGCCATCGCGACCTGTGGCAGGGCGTGCTCATGGACCGCGGCTTCGTGTCGGCGGGCGACCGCAGCCTCACCACGCTGTCGTCGGACCTGATCAAGCTGCGCGACATCGGCGAGGCCTGGAACGTCGACACCCTCTACATCACCACCCACGAAGCCGACACGGTCTGGGAGCCCCTCGTGGAGAACTGGCACGCCGACGAGATCGGCTGGATCGAGGCCAAGCAAGCCAGCGATCTCCTGGGCACCTCCATCCGCACCGGCGGCCCGCGGATCCTGACCGTGTGGTGGGATTGAGGCTGATAGGACACGGATGATGAGCAGCACACATGCTCGATTCTTGGCGGACTGTGCAGACAGCTGTGTCCGTGATTTGCGTTCGCGCGGCCCTGCCGCAGACTGGCGGGAGTTCTCCAACGTGGCGCACCAGATCGCCCAGGCGCGCCCGGAAGAACTTCGCGAGTTTGTCGAAGCGTACCCGTTCGACAAAGCTGTCACCATTGCCCCACTGATGGTCGTGGCGTGGCGGATCGTTGGCAACGAGTTCCGCACTACCATGGCCAGTCGTGCGTCGGATGAGATTAGCAGACTGTGCGACATCGACGAGTGGGAGAAGGCGGTTGAGGCTTTCGATAATCCGGTCGACCGTTTTGCTGCCGAGGCCAGACTCTTTTGCGGGTGGGCGCGAGATCGCAATGACCGAGCTGAGTTGGCCGCGCGCAATGCGCTTGTCTACTTGACCCGTCTGTATCTTGCAGCCCTCGAACTTCCTCCCTACTGGAGCGAGGAACTGGCGGACCAGCCGGACGCCAAGAGGATTGGCGAAGAGGAGTGCCGGGCGGTCTCTGCAGCTTGCCGTAGGCTACCGTTCGACATCTATGTCGAACAGTTTGATCCGCTCTGCTTTCCCCCTGAAGAGCCAGTGGTGGGGAGCCTCACGGATGACCTCGGCGACATTTTTCGGGACGTGGCCACTGGCTTGCGTGAATACGAGGCGGGCCGCCGGTCTCAGGCCGTATGGGAGTGGGGATTCGGGTTGCGTCATCACTGGGGCGAACATGCCACCGGTGCGATCCGTGCATTGCACTGCTGGCTTGCGGCCAACTCCTCTGATCGGTTGGCAGGAAAGCCCGACTCAATCGAGGGTCGTGAACGCGATTGAAGTTGGCGGGCTGAGCGAAGCGTCTCCTTCACGCCGCCACTCCCTGGCGGGCGGACGTCTCCCCCTCGGCCAGTTCTTCCGCATCGGGAGCCTTGAAGCGGCCGAAGACGTGGAGCCCGCCGCCGACCACGAGGGCGGCCAGCGAGCACACGCAAAACCACAGAAAACTCAAGCTGAGGGCCAGCCCCGCGGGCACGCCGAGCGGGGCCAGAAACAGCACCATGCCGGCCTCGCGCACGCCCATGCCGTTCAGGCTCAACGGCAACAGCGTGATCACCGTCACCATCGGCACCACGATCCAGTAGTACGACCCGGGCACCTCGAGCCCCAGAGCCATGCCGAGCAGCCACACGATGAGCACGTTGCCCGCCTGTACGATCAGGCTCAGGCTCATCACCGCGGGCCGAACCGTCTGGGGCAAGAAAGAGGTGAGCTGCCCGCTCAGGTCGACGAACTTGCGGACCAGCTTCCGGTCGCTACGCACCAGCCAGGGGATGCGGTTGATCAGCGGCAGGCTGGCCAGGCCGATGACGACGGCGGCGGCCGAACCCCACACCGAGGCGTGCACCCAGCCGGGCAGCCCGATCGGGCTCAACAGCGACGCCGCCAGGGCGATCGCAAACAGGGCCAGGAAGCCGCTGAGCCGGTCGCCCAGCACGCTCAGGAAGGCGCGCTGCCTTTGCCCTTTGCGATGGTCGAGGTACCAGACACGAACGACGTCGCCCCCCACCGAGGTGGGCAGCACCAGGTTGAAGTACATGCCGATGAAGTAGTACGCCATGAGCTGGCGGCGCGTGCGTAAGATGCCCAGCGCGCCTGCCAGGATCTGCCAGCGCACACTGCTGATGGCCTGGATGATGATGAAAGCAGCCAGCGCTGCCAGCCAGCAATCGAGGCGGAGCTGGCTGAACGTGGCGTAAACCTGGGGCCAGTCGGTGCGACTGGCGAGCCAGCCCAGGAGGGCCAAGCTGACGACGATCCGCACAAGTTTGCTCATCTCGGCTACGTTACCGAAATCGCCGCACTTGTCACCGGGCGTGCGCGCGACGGAACGGAGCCCTTACCAGACCGTGACATGGTGGACAAGTGCAAGTGCGCTTGCCTGGCTTGCCCTGTCGTTTTTGTCAGAATGGAACTTCCTCACCCGGCGGCAGCCCGGGCTCCACATCAATCGGCCGATCTTCCCAGTCGTCGGGGGGCCACGGCACCAGGTCGATCGGTTCGCCAGTCAGCAGGAAATGGCGCATGATGGCAACGGCCTGGCGCGGCGAAATCAGGTCGCGCCGCTCCGCCTCGATCTGGTCCAGTTGCAGCTCTGGATAGGCTTCGTTTCTCAGTCTCACGATGTCCCGCTCCGGGCAGTCGGGATTGCGCGAGGCCAGCTTGACGCCGCGCTCCATGTCGAGAAAGGAGACGAGCCCACGCTCTGAGGAGACGATCACATCCAGGCTTGGGCCAGTCCGGCCGCCCGGGCCGATCACATTCACCGTGAAGGCGGGCAACTCTGCCAGCCCGCCGCACAGCCGCTCGGCATCGTCGTCCGACGCCACGACGTGCTCCTCGCTGTGGTTGACAAAGACACAATACATCGGCGGGCCACCTCTTCAATGCCCTGAAGCTCATCCTGATAGCGCACGTGAACTACCAGTGACCAGCGTGGGCGCCGCCGTCGATGTGTAACGTTTCACCGGTCACGAACGCGGCTGACTCCAGGTAAAGAACGGCCTCGACGATTTCACGCACTTCGCCCATCCGCCCCAGTGGATGGAGGGCGGCAAGAGCGGCGTGCGTGTCGGGTGCGTGCATCGGCGTCTTGATGACGCCCGGGGCCACCGCATTCACGCGGATGCCTTTATCTGCATACTCGATCGCCAGCGCGCGCGTCACGGCGTCGAGGCCCCCCTTGGTCAGCGACGCCATGGCCGAGGGCACACTCTTCACGGGCTGATTCACCAGCGTGGTGGTGACGTTGACGATGTGTCCGCTGCCCTGTGTGAGCATGTGCCGGACGGCCCGCTGCGAAACTTGGAAAAAGCCGGCCAGGTTGACCGACACCACCTGGGCAAAATCGGCTTCGGTGTACTCCGTGAATGGCTTGGCGATGAAGATCCCGGCGTTGTTGACCAGCGTGTCGATCCGGCCGAATTTCTCAACGGTTTCGCCGATGACCCGATCGGCCACGGCCGTCTGGGTGATGTCGCCGGCAATGGCGAAGACGTTTGCCGAACTGTCGGGCTTGATGGATCGCGAGTTGGCAACGACCTGGTAGCCGCGATCGAGGTAACCCTGAACCAGCCCGGCGCCGATGCCCTGCGAGGCCCCGCTGATGACAACGACCTTGCGTTCGCTCATGACCATGTCTCCATTGCCAGGCATCGCCGGATCGCTAACTCGCCAAAGTCCTTGTCGATCGTGATAAGCACACGCCCTTCCAGATGCGCTTGCGCGAGAATCTCTTCATCGCCGGGGTCCTCGGGCAAATCACCGGTCCACAGCACGTCATGGCCGGATGCCAGGAAATCCTGTTTGGCGCCGCCCCAAATACACGTATCGAGCAAGAGCTTCATGCTGCCGGCTCGATCTTCAGTGGCTCGATTCGTTCATGACCTACCATGCGACGCGCGTAGACCAGGCAGGCCTGGATATCTTCCTTTTCTAACCAGGGATAGCCCTGCAACAGGAGTTCGGGAGTATCGCCGGCTGCGAGCATGCCCAGGACATGTTCCACTGCCAGTCGACGACCACGAATGACCGGTTTGCCGCCGAAAATGTTCGAGCTCACCGTGATTCTTTCCAGGAGTTTCTGTTCGTCCATCACTATCCTCTGCTCGAATGCCTGGTTCTACAAGCAAACCACGCCGCTGATTCTACCAATCCGCAAGGCACAACAACATCGAAGGTCGAAGGGCACCGCCACTAGCACCCGAAGTGGCCCCCGGTTATGATACAGGGGCCTTTCAGACTCCGCCGACCGGCGCCAACGGAGGAGGTGTGAGTTGGCTGAGCCCGCACAGACCAGCACGGAAACGGCAACTTCCCCGCAAGAGCTCGAATACAAGCGGCTCATGGAGTCGCTCATTGCCCAGATCGAGCAGGAAGCGTATCAAGACGCGCGGCGCACCGTGGGGGCCATTCTCCGCCTCAAGCCCGCCGACGAGGCCGCCCTGGAAGCAAGTGCTTTCCTCGACGAGCCCAGGCCGGCCCGCGAGCTCGTGCGCTGCGAAGGGCACACCACCTGGGTGAACGCCGTCGCCTTTGCCGAAGATGGCCGCCACGCCTTCTCCGCTTCCGGCGGCACGATTCGCGGCGATGCCCTTGCCGACGGCGATGATTGCACCATCCGCCTCTGGGACCTGGCCACGGGCGAATGCCTGCACCGCTTCGAAGGGCACACGGCCCTCGTCACGGGCGTTGTCTGTGTGCCCGGCAAGCCCTTCTTTGTCAGCTCCAGCCGCGATGGCTCCGTGTTCCTCTGGGATCTCGACGAGAAGCGGCGCGTGCGCGTGTTCCAGAAGAACAAACCGGCGGTGATGTGCCTGTCGATGTCGGCGGATGGCAGCCGGCTCCTCACGGCGGGCGAGGATCGCGTCATGTCTCTGTGGGACCTGGGCAGCGGCAACTGCGTGGCCCGGCTGGGCGGGCACGAGGCCGCCGTCAGCGCCGCCCTCCTGCTCCGCGACGGGCTGCACGTCCTGTCTGCTTCCGTCGACGGCACGGTCCGGCTCTGGTCGCTCGAAACGTCGGCCGAGGTCAACCGCCTCCACGAACCGGGAGACGACATCCTCTGCCTGGCGGTCAGCAGCGACAGCACCACGGTCTATAGCGGGCACGCCGCGCACATGATTCGCCGCTGGGACCTGGGATCGGGGCAGGCCAGCGGCCGCCTCGACGGGCACGCCGCCGGCGTGAACAGCCTGGCCCTCAGCCGCGACGGGAACGTGCTGGTCTCGGCTTCGGCCGACACCACGCTGCGCATCTGGAACACGGCCGAAGGCAACGAGGCCGCCCGCCTGGAAGGGCATCTCGATACGGTGAACTGCGTGACCCTCTCTCCCGATGACCGCCGCTGTCTCACGGGCAGCTCGGATGCCACCGTTCGCTTGTGGCAGATCCAGTGAGATGACCTCGTTCCACTCAGAGCGTGGGCTAACGACTACCGACTGCTTCCCAGTCGCCGTCGATGGGCCGTACCACTCGCGCTTTCTGGCCGAGGACCGCGAACAACTCGGGCAGATCGAAGCGGTGCAACACCCCGAAGACGAACAGGCTGTGCGGGATCTCGCGGTCGATGTTCTTCCAGGCAACTTCTTGCCAGTCGGCGTCGCGCTGGGGCAGCAGCCGGAACGATGCGGGCAGCTCGCGCTTGCGCTCCACGAAGCTGCGAAAGGTCAGAAAGCCACCCTGGTGGATGAGCCCGGCGAACCGGTCATCGAGGATGGCCGCGAAGAGGGCAGCCTGCGCCGCGACCGGACCCGAGCCCAGCACCTGGATGGGTTTGCCCGCCAGCGACGAATGCTGTGCGAGTGCCTGTCGGCCCGCGCAGAGGTCGGCCGCCTGCTGGCCAACAGGGTTCTCGCCCAGGAGCTGGCTGACGGCGAAGTTCCAGCCCGGGAGGTCGGCAAGCTCACCCTGCCCGCGCACATCGGCAAGAATGACCGCCTGCCCGTCTGCAAGCGTTTGGCGGATGATCTCATCGTCGAGGAGTGATTCCTTGCCGCCGTCGGCGCAGGCGAGGAGGGCTCCTTTCGGTTCACCGGTTCGCGCGAGCCACAAGGCGGGCACCGCGACGCCGTCGGCCCGGCGCCAGGAGATGCGTTCGATCTTCAAGTCGCCGACGAGGTGATCGCTGCCGCGCCGCAGCGAAACCGGGCCGCGCGAAGTATCGAGGTGCAGGACATCCTGGAGCTGGTCGCGCAGTTCGTTCGCGGTGCGCTTCGGCGTTGCGGGCAGCCGCGCCATCTCTTGCGTGACAAACTTCAGGATGCCGGGCCCCGCAGCCTGGTTCTTGCCCGCCGGGAAGCAGCGCAGCCTGGCATCGTCGAACGCCAGCGTAGCCGTCTCGGGTTCGGGCACGGGCCGCCCGTTGCCCTTCTCTTGCAGCCAGCGTTGCAAGAAGCCATAGGCGGCTTGACGCTTGGCCCGGGCGTAATCGTGGCCCGTCTGGTCATCCTCGAAGTAGCGAAACTGCGCGGGCTGCCCGAGTGCCTGGTAGAGTCGTTCAGCATGGGCGGCCACGCGGCGCACGCCGGGCAAGGGAAACGAGAAATCTTCCTGCGCGGCGATGATCAGGAGCGGGCGCGGCGCGATCAGCGCCGCCAGTTCATGGTTGTTGGCGAAGCGCAGCAGCCCGGCGGGGAAGTGGCAGTGATCGCGCGCCTTGAAATAATCGCGGGGCCGGCACACTTCGAGCTGTTCCTGGAAGTCGCTGGTGCCCACGCACGGAATCGCCGCGGCAATGCGCTCGTCGAGGGCCGCCGTCATCCAGGTGTTGTAACCGCCGCCGGAAGCGCCGGTCAGGCCCAGGCGTTGCCCGTCGACATCGTCGCGGCCCCGCAGATACGCGAGGGCACACAACGTCTCGAAGACCGGCACGCCTTCCTGGCTGATGCCAAGGAGCAAGAGCTCGGTGCGGCGATGATCGCGGTACGAAAGGCCGCGCTCGCCCTGCCCGACGGGATCGTAGGTCAGGGCCACGAAGCCAAGCCGGGCCAGGTTGATGCACAGGGCCTGCGTGTCGGGCTCGGCCTTGCTCTTCACGCGCCAGTGCCCGGGCACCACCAGCACCGCGGGCAGCTTGCCCTCGCTTTTCACAGGCCGATAAACCAGCGCCGGCACCGGACAATCCGGAAACGTCTCGTAAACGATCCGCTCGACGACATGATCGTCAAAAGCAGCCTCGCCAAGCCGCCGCAGCTTGCCTGGCATGGGCGCGGGCAGACGCGCCAGTCCGATGGTCTCGGCGAGTTGCTTCCGCAGCGTGGGGACCGCACGACGCCAGTCGGCAGCGCTGTCGGGATGTTCGAGGCGGCCCAGCGCGGCGCGGACGCGCTGGTGGAGGGCGTCGGTGGCTTGTGTGCTGGGCTTGCCACGCAGATTCTTGGCCTCTTCTTTCACGGCAGCCCAGTCGATGTCGGCGGGCAGGGCAGGCGCCGCGCTGACAACCATCAGCAGGAAGGATGCAAACCGGTGCGACATGACGGCCTCCCGCGTAAACACTGCCCCCGCCGCTGCGGCGCATGGGCTTCGTATTACGCATCCCAGATCCCCACTCGCCTGTCAACGATTCAGTCCCATGAAACGCTTGTGTCGTTCGCGGCAGGGTGCTAACCTGATGAGGTCGATTTACCCGACCCGGTTGAAGGAATGCAAACCATGGCCGATGCCAAGACGATCCTGGTGGTGGACGACGATACGGAATTGAGCGACGGGCTGCGCGCCGTCCTGGAAAAGCAGGGCTTCAAGGTCATGCAGGCGCGCGACGGCCAGCAAGGCAAGCAAATGGTCTACCAGCACCACCCCGACCTGGTCATCCTCGACATGATGATGCCGCGCATGGGCGGCTATCCCGTGCTCGAACACTTCAAGGGCAAAGCCGACGCGCCACCCATCATCATGATCACCGCCAACGAGGGCAGCCGCCACAAGGCCTACGCAGAATACCTCGGCGTCGTCGAATACATCCGCAAGCCGTTCGCCATGGAAAAGCTCCTCGAGGCCGTGCACAAGGGACTGGCCCAGAAGAAAGCTCCCGCCAGCGAATGAGGCGCGGCACTTGCTGCGAAGACTCTCTTCCCACGGTCTCCCAACGCCACTTCCATGACAAACGCAGGCGCTGCGTCCCCGCTTGCG
>JBFWSD010000020.1:0-16498 GCA_050248575.1 Gemmataceae bacterium | reverse complement strand
AATCCGGAGGTCTTGATGATGTCCTTCTTGCGGTCCACGATGGTGAAGAAGCCGTCGCGGTCGCGCTTGGCAATGTCGCCAGTGTACAGCCAGCCGCCACGCAAGGCGCGGGCCGTCTCGGCCGGGTTGTTGTAGTAGCCCTTCATGATCTGCGGGCCGCGCACCACCAGCTCGCCCACCGCGCCCACGGGCAGTTCTTCCAGGCCGGTCGCCTGATCCATGATCCGCGCCTCGGTGTCGGGCAGAGGCAGCCCGATGGTCCCTGGCCGCATGTTGCCGTCGATCGGGTTCACGTGCGTCACCGGGCTCGCTTCCGACAGGCCGTAACCCTCGACCACGTTGCGGGCGCCGTAGCCTTCAAATTCTTCGCGCACTTCGTTGGGCAGGGCCGACGCGCCCGAAACCACGGCGCGAATGAACGAGAGATCCTGCGGCGTCTTGCGCAGCTCGCGATTGAGCGCCGACAGCATGGCCGGCACCGCGGGGACCAGGTCCGGCTTTTCACGCACCATCATGGCCAGCACGGCCTTCATCTCGAAGCGCGGATGCAAATGCATCACCGCGCCCTTGGCCAGGCCGGTGAGCAGCCCGACGGTCAGCCCGTAGGCATGGAAGTAGGGCAGCACCGACAAGATTCCCCCCGCGCCGTCTTCCTCACGGCTCCAGGCGCCGAGCTGGAAGGCATTGGAGACCAGGTTTTTGTGCGTGAGCATCACGGCCTTGGGCGAGGCCGTCGTCCCGCCCGTGGGCGAGAGAAGGGCCACGTCGTCACTGGGATCGATCTTGGTGTTGAGCGGCCTGCCCGAGCCGCGGGCAAAGTGCTCGAACAGGTGCACGTGGTTGTTCTGTCGCAGCCCGAGCGGACCATTACGGTGCATGCGCACCATGCGATAGAGGAAGCCCTTCCAGGCGACGAGGCGATCGGCCAGGCTCGCCACGATCACGTGTTCGAGCGGCCCGCTGGTCAGGCTGGGCATCACACTGGGAGCCAGCAAGTCGAGCGTGAACACGATGCGCGTATCGGTCAGCTCGAGCCACTTGGCGATTTCGGCCTGCACCATGAGCGGGCTCAGCTGGAGCACCGTGGCCCCGGTGAGCCAGGTGGCTTGCAGGGCGGCAATGTATTCAGGGATGTTGGGGAGCAGCATGGCGACCCGGCGGCCCGGGCCCGCGCCGAGCTTGGCCAGCGAGCGGGCCAGCCGATGCGACAGATCGTTCAGCTTGGAATAGGAGATCGACTTCCCATACAAGGTGCAGGCCCGATTGTACGGAAAACGGCGGGCCGACATCTCCATCAGGGTACTCACCGGCACGCACGGATACGGTATCGACGAAGGCACGTCGCAAGGGTAGGCGTCGAGCCAGACGCGATGCCAGAGTGGTTCCGCCGCGCGAGCGGGTCCTGACGAGATCTGTTCCATTGACCGTCTCCTGTTCCGGATTGTCAAAGTGCGACGGGCGAGCAGCTCGTGCGACGTAAGTCTCGACGAGCTACCACTCTATTCTAGGCCGTTTCCTTGCTCCGAACAAATCGATAGCGCAGCCTGGGCGAACTAGGAAAGGCCGAAATGGGGATTCTCCACCCTCGAGATGCTTACCCCTTGTTGATTCGGGATGCGCGGCCCTATTTCTTGCGTAATTCCTGAATTCCGCGGAGCCGCTGCCACCCACGAACTCAGCTTACGCGTTTGTAATGCATAGGCGACTTCGATACCAGAGGACGATCAATGTCCTTCGTGCGGAGGGGCCGGCAGCTCATTCCGGGCAAAGATCCATTCCTCGACGGGCTTGTTCTCCACCAGGTGTTGCTGCACGAAGTGCGGGATTCGTTCGGCAGTCATGCCGTGATACCAGGTGCCCTCGGGATAGACGACCATGGTCGGGCCATGACAGCAAATACGGAGACAACCTACTTTGGTTCGATAGCAACTGTGCGGACCGCTCAACACATTGAGGTCTTTCATGGTCTGCTTGAGTTTTTCCCAGGCGGCCTGCCCTTCCTCGGGAGTGCAGCAGGTCGGGCCGGTACACAGCAAGACGTGCCGCTGGTAGTTGCCGATGCCCAGTTTGCCCGCCGCCGTCTTCAGTTGCTCGTCCTTTGATTCCGACATGGTTTCCTCGCGTAAGTGCTTCGCTCAGCTTTCTTCCGAGAAGCGCGGCTGGGCCTCCTCGGCCTCGGCGCGGGGTTCTTCGGCGGGCTCTTCGTGATGCTCCTCGGCCGGGCCAGCGATCAGCGACGCCACGACCGACGTGGCAAGGATGAAGACGATCATGCCCAGCGAGATCAAGATCTTCTCCGTCTGGCCGATGCCCCACTCCTTCAAGGGCAGGTAGCCCTCGGTCAGCATCTTCAGCCCCACGAACATCAACACGAACGACAGGCCGATCTTCAGGTAGCGAAACATGCTGAGCACGCCGGCCAGCAGGAAGTACATGGCCCGCAGCCCGAGCACGGCAAAGATGTTCGACGTGTACACGATGAAGATGTCGCGGGTGATGCCGAAGATGGCCGGGATGGAATCGACGGCGAACACCACGTCGGTGCTCTCGACGACCAGCAGCACCAGGGGCAGCGGCGTGGCGTACCAGCGGCCCTTCTTGCCCGGCGTGGCCGTTGTCGACTCGCCTGCCCCATCGTCCGGCCTGGCCTCGCCGTTCTTCTCTTCGCGGTAGACCCAGAACGTGGGCGAATCGTAGTTGTTGACCACGGGCAGATACCTGCGCGCCAGCCTGAGCAAGAAGTTCTTCTCGACATCGACCTCTTCATCACCCGAGCGCAGCAGCTTGATGGCGGTCCAGATGAGGATGACGCCGAATACGTAGATCATCCAGTGGAAGGCCGCCAGCAGGGCGCCGCCGAGCAGGATGAAGGTGGCCCGCATGATCACCGCGCCCAGAATGCCCCAGAACAGTACGCGGTGGCGCAGATGTTCGGGCACGCCAAAGTAGCGGAAGATGACCAGGAACACGAACAGGTTGTCGACGCTGAGAGAGATCTCGACGACGTAGCCCGTGACGAACTCGATGGCCTTGTCGGTGCCCAGCCCGGGCTTCTCGGGGAAGATGTGGTCCCAGAACTGCCAGATGCCGGCGGCGAACAGCATGGCCAGCGTGCCCCAGACGATCGTCCAGGCCGCGGCCTCGCGAATGGATACCTTGTGCGCCTTGCGCTGGAACACACCAAGATCGAGGGCCAGCATCGCCAGGATGAACAAGTGGAAACCGATCAACAATTCAATCGCTGGCATGAAAGCTCCTGGCAAGGCGGGACGATCCACCCACAGATCGTGCGCGATCTTCAGGTTACTGTACAGACTTTATAGCGGATTGTGGCACCGGCAGGAACAACTCGGACAAGGCGCGCGGCATGCTCAATATGTGAGGAACGGATAGCGCGGAGCCGGCACATGCTGGACGGCCTGAACATCTTCAACCTGCAAACCGACGATGTGCTTGTTGCGCGCATGGTCAAAGTGAAAGACGATGCGTCCTTCCACCTCTACCCAGTCACTGGTGCTCAAGCGGAGCGACGATAAGTTGCACGGCAACTCCACCAGAATGTTGATCGGACGGGCGTCGGACGCACAACAGATCAGAATGAGACGCATGAGCATGAACTGTCGCTGTCGTTTGACTTCCACGACCTGGCCAAGGACGCGTACGACTCGGCCTGCATACTCGGACCGAGCTTGCTGGTCGGTCGCGGCGCGTTCGAGTTGCAGAAACCCAACGCCGCGCATCAACTCGCCGGGTCTTGGGTCGGGTGAACCATGCCGTTCGAGTTGCACGTCCTCCAATGCCATGGCGAAGTCCTCCATTGCCTGCGCGCTGAAGCCGGCCCTGGGCAGATCGAGCATGAAGATATAGATGGGCAGCAAGAGCACCGCATAATGCCACGGGCTCCAGCCATGATCGTGATCGCAGTCGGCCTGGCCGCGGCCACAGGAATGCTGACGGCGCGCCAGCCATGTCGCCATGGCATACACCAGGGCCAACGCTACGAGTGAGACGCCCCCCAGCAGCACAGGCAGACGAAAGGCAGGAGCCAGGAAGTAGAGGCGGCCGCGCGCGGCCATCGAGATAGCCGCCGTGCCAAGCCCGATACAGCTGCCGATGGTCAGCCAGCGCTGCATCGCATCCGTCTCGTGGGAATGGTCGTGTGCCATTGTTGGGCCTCCTGGTAGCGACAATCCCGGCGCCGCTGTGCTGAGTCTAAATGGCCAACACAGAAAGGTGCAAGCGAAGTCACCAGGAAAGCCATGGAAGGGATGGCGGACAGATCAGAGCAGGTCTTCCACCTCGATCTCGCTAAGCGAGCGGGCAAACACACAGCCCACATTCCACAGCTGCTTCGTGTGGGGCTGCACCCGCACCACGCGCACCATCAGCACGTGCGAGAACTTGTGATCGGTGGCGTGAACCTCGACGGCCAGCACGGTGGCGGGCTCGAAGCGGCGGCTCAGGATCAGGCAGAGCCCGCCCGCGGAGATGTCGTGGACCTTGCCCGCCCAGCAGAACTCGTCGTCGCCGATCGTGCGGCACATCCCCTTCCGCGTGGATGGAAAACGCACCGTGACGCGCCGGTCGAACTTGAGCGGCGCCCCCGAGTCCTCGTCGCTGTCATCCTCGCTCGGCGGCGGCGGCGGCGCTACCACGATCCCATCAACCAGTTCGCGGATGAAATCCGGGCACGTGGGCGGTCGATGATCCGGATTGGCCGCCAGGGCATGACAGACCGCCTTGTCGAGTTGTTCGCTGATGCCCGGCACGAGTTGACTGGCCGGCTTGAAGTCGTGCGTCACTTTCCGCTTCCAGACAATGTGAGAAGCTCTGCCTTCGAACGGCAGGACGCCGGTGACGGCCATGTAGAGCGTGGCCGCCAGCGAATAAACGTCGCAGCGCACATCCGCATTCTTGGCGTTGTCGAATTGTTCGGGAGCCATGAAGTTGGGCGTGCCCAGCCCCTTGGTCGGCCTGGTCAGATCCAGGTCGGCTCCCAGGTCTTTCAGCAAGCCAAGATCGGTGAGCTTGGCGCCGTCCGGGCCAAGGAGAATGTTGTCTGGCTTCACGTCGCGGTGGATGATGCCCAGCTGATGGGCCGCGTGCAGCGCTTCGGCGATCTGCACGGTAATCTGCACTGCCTCCGCCTCGGGGATCTTGCCTTCTTTCTCGATGCGATCGCCAAGCGACGGGCCGTCGATGTATTCCATGACCAGGAACAGCTTGTCTCCGTCGAGGCCATGGTCCAGCCCGCGGACGATATGCGGATGCTTGAGGCTTTTGGCGGTGCGGATCTCTTGCATGAAGCGCTGAGCCAGCACCGGGTTCTGGGCCAGCTCGCCGCCAAAGATCTTGACGGCGACGATGTCGCCCGTTTCCCGCTGCCGCCCCTTGAAGACGGTACTCATACTGCCGCCGGCGATGCGTTCGACCAGTTCATAGTCGCCGATCGCCTCGACGTTGGTAGACATCCCCTGAAGCCTCCCACGCCTCCATGTGCCGGTCATTCCATGATAGTTCGCAAAGTACGGCGCCGCAAACAATTGTGACACGGAATGTATCCGCAGGGCCGTGTCTGCCGCAAGAAACGGGAGACCAAAGTGTTGCGCCCGCATCGTCATGCGTATTCGCGCGGGATTTGGTTGTCAGGGGGGTAGATGCGAGGTTAGAATCAGCGCTGCCTGCCTGCCTGCGCCCTCCAAACCTTGGAAGGACCTCACCATGCCGCGCTCTCTCACCTGGACGGTAGGACTCGGGTTTTGCTTCTTGGTCTCCATCACCACCGCGCAGGGTGCCGATTGGCCAACCTGGAAGCACGATGCTCGGCGCAGCTCGGCCGCGCCCGAGAGTCTTCCAGCGAACCTGGCGTTGAGCTGGACGCGTGAGTTGCCCGCGCTCGAACCGGCCTGGCCCGACCAATCGCGCATGCAGCTGGACGCCGTCTACGAACCGATCGTCGTGGGCAAGCGGATCTATGTCCCTTCCTCGCACTTCGACACCTTGACCGCCTACGACACCGACACGGGCAAGGAAGTCTGGACCTTTGCCGCCGAAGGGCCAATCCGCTTCGCCCCCGCCGCCTGGCAAGACCGGATCTACTTTGCCTGCGATGACGGCTATCTCTATTGCCTCGACGGAGTCACGGGCAAACTGCTCTGGAAGTTTCGCGGCGGCCCGAGCGACCGCAAGATCCTCGGCAATGGCCGGCTCATCTCGACCTGGCCTGCGCGCGGCGCGCCGGTCATCGTCGACGGCACCGTCTACTTCGCCGCGGGCATCTGGCCCTTCATGGGCATCTTTCTCCACGCGGTCGACGCCGACACGGGCAAGGCCCGCTGGACGAGCGACGGTGACGGCTCGATCTACATGAAGCAGCCCCACAATTCCGATTCGTTTGCCAGCGTGTCGCCGCAAGGGCCGTTTGCCGTGGTAGGCAACAAGCTGATGATTCCGGGCCGCTCGGCCCCGGCCTGCTACGATCGCCTCACCGGCAAGCTGCTGCACTACAAGCTGGCCGAGAACAGCAAGAAGGGGGGCGGCTCGGCCGTGGCCCTCGCCGACAAGCTCATGTTCAACGGTGGCGCGGCCTTCGACGTCGAGACGGGCAAGTATCAAGGCAGCTACGCTTCGGTGAGCGTGTCGATGCCCGACAAGAGCGGCGCGCTGTTCTTCACCGATCCGCCGATCGTGGTCGGCGACAAGGTGATGTTCGTCCACAGCTCGGGCAAGCTGCGGGCCATCGACCTGCCCCACATCGGCATCCAGGACGTGAAGAAGCTCGATCGCCGCGGCAAGCCCTACGTGTCGAAGCAGTGGGCCATGCCGGAACTGGCGGCCCTCAGCATCAGCAAGGTAACCACACTCATGCAGGCGGGCGACCGACTCTACGTGGGCAGCCCGGGCAAGGTCGAAGCCTATGACCTGCCGCTGGAAGAAGATTCCCGCCCCGTCTGGAAGGGCAGCGTTGAAGGCAGCCCGGCCAGCCTGATCGCAGCCGACGGCAAGCTGTTCGTCGTCAACAAGCAAGGCGGGCTGTACTGCTTCGCCGCCGCGGAGGTGAAGGACGCCAGGCCCACGGTCTATCGTCTGCCCGAAAGCGAAGCGGCCCGCGCCGACGACTGGACCGATAAGGCGACCAGCATCCTGAACACCACCGGCATTCGTGAAGGCTATGCGCTGGCCTGGGGCGCGGGCAGCGGCCGACTCGTTGCCGAACTGGCACGGCAGAGTGAGCTGTCCGTCATCGTGGTCGAGCCAGATGCCACCAGGGTCGAGAAACTTCGCGCCGAGCTTCGTCGCGCCGGGCTATCGAGCAAGCGCGTCGCATTCATCACGGCGGACCCGCGTGATGCGCTGCTGCCCCCTTACCTGGCCAGCTTGATGGTGAGCGAGGACCTGCGGGCCGCCGGCATCGAGCTGGACAAGGCGTTCCTGCGCAAGGCCTATGAAGTGCTGCGGCCCTATGGCGGTGTGGCTTGCTGGCCGGGCAGCATGGCCAAGAAAGACATCGAACGTCTCGCCGGCTGGGCCCGCCTGGCCAACGCCAAGGTGCGCGACAGCGCGGGCGGGGTGCTGCTCTCGCGCGAAGGAGCGTTGCCCGGCTCGGCCAACTGGACGCACGAGCATGCCGATGCCGCCAATACACGCGTCTCCAAGGACCGCATCGTCAAGGCGCCGCTGGGCGTGCTCTGGTTTGGCGGCCAGTCGCACGAAGGAGTGTTGCCGCGCCACGGGCACGGGCCGCAGCCCCAGGTCGTCGATGGCCGGCTCTACATCGAAGGCGTCCACATGCTCCGCTGCATGGACGTGTACACCGGGCGGGTCTTGTGGGAGACCGGCATTCCCCGCCTCGGCCTCTATTACGACAACTCGGCCCATCAGCCCGGCGCCAACGCGGCGGGCACCAACTTCATCGCCACTCCCGACGGCGTCTATGTCGCGGCGGGCAAGCTTTGCTTCCGCCTCGATCCGGTCACGGGGAAGAAGATGAGCGAGTTCCGCCTGCCCGATTCGGATGAGGCGCACGACGGCCCGCCGTGGGGCTACCTCAACGTGGCCGGCGATTATCTGGTTGGCGGCGGCGATCCGCTCGTGCCCGACCTGATCGTGCCGGGCCGGCCCGTCGTGGGCGAAGCCCGCGTGATCTGGCCCGTGAAGGAACGCCTGGGCGGCGCTCTTGTCTTCGGGTCGCTCGGCGCCCTGCACACGTTGCCCTACTTGATGGAAGAGAAGCCGACACCTACCGAGAAACTGGTCGACAATCTCCTCGACAAACTCGGCATCGACTCGGACGACGATGATCCCCCCATGACGTCGGCCAAGAAGCTGCCCACGCCCAGGAGCAGCGACAACGACATGTATTCATCGAGCAAGCAGCTGGTCGTGATGGATCGGCACACGGGCAAGGTGCTCTGGACCGCGACCGCGCGCTGGGGCTTCCGGCACAATGCAATCTGCATCGGCGGCGGGCGGCTCTATGCCATCGATCGCCTGTCCGGCCCGCAACTCGACCGCATGAAACGGCGCGGCCAAAAACCCGACGGCGACCCGCGTCTCATCGCCTTCGACCTCAAGACGGGCCGCGAGCTCTGGTCCACCGACAAGAAGATCTTCGGCACCTGGCTGAGCTATTCCGCCGAACGCGACATCCTCGTCGAAGCGGGCCGGGCGGCCCGCGACACGCTGCGCGACGAAGCCCGCGGCGTTCGCGCTTACCGCGCTCGTACGGGCACCGAACTCTGGTACAAGTCCTCTTATAGTGGCCCGGCCATGATCCTCGAGGACACCGTCCTCATGGCGGGCTACGGCTGCAGCCTGCTCACCGGCGAAACCAAGACGCGCCGCGATCCCATCACCGGCGCGACCATCGACTGGGAATGGTCGCGCAACTACGGCTGCAACACACCGGCTGCCAGCGTCAACCTGCTCACCTTCCGTTCCGGGGCCGCTGGCTTCTACGACCTCTGCAACGACGGCGGCACGGGCAACCTCGGCGGCTTCCGCTCGAGCTGCACCAACAACCTGATCGTGGCCAACGGGGTGCTGTCTGCCCCCGATTACACGCGTACCTGCGTGTGCAGCTATCAGAACCAGACGTCGCTGGCTTTCATCCACATGCCGGAAGCCGAACTGTGGACCTTCACCGGCGACGACATCGGCTATGAAGGCTCCGTCAAGCGCGTCGGCATCAACCTCGGCGCTCCCGGCGACCGCAAGGACCAGGATGGCACCCTGTGGCTCGATCATCCTTCGGTCGGGGGCCGCTCCCCGTCGATCAGTGTCGAGACAGTGCCCGCGAAACTGAATGTCTTCCGCCGCCACTCGGCGCAGGTGCAAGGTCCCCTGCCCTGGGTGGCTTCTTCCGGCGCGGTCGGCGTGCGTTCGATCACGGTGCAGATCGCCGACGGCTTCTTTGTCAACCCGCAGCCCTACAAGGTCATCCTCTACTTCGCTGAACCCGACGACGTGAAGCCGGGCCAGCGTGTCTTCGACGTCTCCGTGCAAGGCGAAACCAAACTCCGCGGCCTGGACGTGGTCAAGGAAGCCGACGGCCGACTGCGCACGCTCGTGAAGGAGATCAAGGGCGTGAAGGTCGAAAAAGACCTGGTCATCAAGCTGACCCCGGACGCCGACTGCGATCTCAAGACGCCGATCCTCTCGGGGATCGAGATCCTCCGGGAAGAAGAGGAGTGATGGCTACACCGGCATTCTATCCATCTCTTTGTTTTAGCTAGACTGCGCAAGCAGGGCAGCACAACTTCCCAGGGACCCCTTCTCATGCTCAATCTTGCCATGCTCGGCATGTGGCACACGCATGCCCACGGGATCGTCAAGCAGGTGGCGGCTCATCCCGATGAGTTCAGCCTGGTGGCCTGTTACGATGCCGACCCCAAAGTGGTGGCCGAGCGCACCAAGGCGTGGGAGCCGCTGCTCAAGAAGATCAACGTGGTGAAGTCCGCCGAGGCGCTGGTGGCCGAACAGGTCGACGGCATCGTGGTGGAGGGCCGCGTCCACGATAACCTCAAGTCGGCCCGTCTCTGCCTCGAGGCGGGCAAGCACGTCTTGCTCGAGAAGCCCGCCGGCACCGACCTGACCGAGTTCCGCCGCCTGCTCGACCTGGCCCGTCAGAAAAAGCGGCACGTGCAGATGATCTACCTGTTCCGCTACATGTCCGCCGTGCAGGAAATGTTCAAGCGGGCCAGGAACGATGACCTGGGCGAGCTTTACTACTTTCGTGCCCGCCTGCCCAAGCAGTTCGAGGACTACGATCGCTTCGTCGAGGAGCTGAAACCCTACAAGGGTGGCATGTTCTTCGAGATGGCGGGCCACATCATCGACATGATGGTGAAGGTCATGGGCGAGCCCAAGGGAGTGACCCCGTTCCTCGGCCACCATCACACCGACGGGCCGGAGAATTACATCGACAACGGCGTGGCGGTCTTCGAATACGAGCACGGCTACGGCCTCATCGAGGTGCCGGCCCTCGAGGTAGTGCCCGCCCAGCGCCGCATCGAGGCCTTCGGCATCAACGGCGCCTGCATCATCCCGCACCTTGGCTCGGGCCACCTGAAAAATAGGAACGTGCAAGTCTTCGAATACTGCAAGGGGGGCGCGAAGGAGTGGCAGTTCCTCGAGCTGCCCGCCGCCACGTTGCAGCTTGCCGACCTGCGCGAGTTCGCCCAGGTGATCGCGGGCAAGAAGCAGCCCGACTTCAGCATGGCCCACGACCTGATCGTGCAAGAGTACCTGCTCAAGGCCAGCGGCATGGCGTAGGAGTTCTTTTCGATGACGAAATGCCCATCATGCGGAGCGGCCATGGACGTAGAAACGCACCAGTGCCCCTATTGCGGCACCGCGAGCGCACAGGCCATGAACCGCCCGAAGCCGGTCAACTTCGAAGACCTTGAACAACAGATGCGCCACGCCCAGGACATGCTGCACAGGCTAACGCCGCTGCCGCTGCGCTGGCTTCACTACATCGTGCCGATCATTGGCGTCCTCATCTTCGTCTTCGTTCTGCTCAGCATGTTCCGGTGAAAAATGACCCGCCGCGCGCACGACATCCTGGGGCTGGGTTCCGTCGCGGTCGACGATTTCCTCTACGTGCCCGCGTTTCCCCAGCAGGAAATCAAGATGCAGGTGCAGGAGCGCGCGCGGCAATGCGGCGGGCTGACGGCCACCGCGCTGGTGGCGGCGGCCCGGCTGGGAGCACGCTGTGCCTATGCCGGCGTGCTGGGCCGCGACGCCGATTCACAGTTCGTCTTCGACACCTTCGCGCGCGAGGGGATCGACACGCAGCACATCATCCGCAACGACAAGGCCCGGCCCATCCATTCGACCATCATCGTCGAGGCGGAACGCCAGACGCGCACGATTCTCTACGACCTGAAAGGCTCGGTGGGAGCGCGGCCCGATGCGCCCGCCGAGGAAGTGATCCGCGCCGCCGGCGTGCTCTTCGTCGATCACTACGGCATCGAGGGCATGATCCGCGCCGCGAAGATTGCCCGCGCCGCCGGCGTGCCGGTGGTGGCCGACCTGGAACGCAACGACTGGCCCGGCTTCAGCGACCTGCTGGCCCTGGTCGATCACCTGATCGTGTCACGTGCCTTCGCGAAGCGCGTGACGGGCCAGGACCAGCCCGCCGCGGGCTGCGCCGCCCTCTGGACCGAGGCCCGCCAGGTCGTCATCGTCACCGATGGCGAGCACGGCTGCTGGTACCAGTATGGGCAAGAGAGGCCGCGACATTGGCCCGCGTTCGCGGTGCAAGCCGCCGACACCACGGGCTGCGGCGACGTCTTCCACGGCGCCTACGCCGCGAAGCTGGCAAGCGGGGCTGGTCTCGAAGATCGCTTGCGTTTTGCCTCCGCGGCCGCGGCCCTCAAGGCCACCCGCACCGGCGGCCAGGTCGGCATCCCCACGCGGAGCGAGGTGGAAGAATTCCTGCAGGCACGCGCTGGCAACCAGGCACGCGGGGGACGTCAGCCCCCTGGCCCGGGATCCTTGCAATGACCCGACCTCTATCTCCGGTTTCTCACGGCGATGCGGCGAGGCCGGTTCAATGCGTTACTTCTTTTTCGTCGCTTCCTGCGTCAGGCTGGTCAGGGTCTTGGAGTCGATGACTTTCTTCTCGACCAGGAGATCTCGCAACACTTCCACGAGGGCCTTGTTGTCCTTGAGGATGGTGGCGGCGCGCTGGCGGCCCTCCTCGACGATCTCGCGGGCACGGCGGTCGAGCACTTCGAGCTGGGCCGGCGAGAGTTGCGGATAACGCGTGTGCGAGCCGTCCTCGGCGCCGAAGCGGAACACGCCCACCGACTCGCCGCCCATGCCAAACTCTTCCACCAGGGCACGGGCAATCTGCGTGGCCCGGAAGAGATCCTGCGATGAACCGATGGAGAGATCGTCGCAGAGCAGGAGCTCGGCCTCGCGGCCCCCCATCAAGACGCACAGGTCGTCGAGCAGTTCGCCCTGCGTGACCACGTAGCGATTGGCCTTGTCCTGATAGCGGACGAAGCCCAGGGCGCCAGACATGTCCCCCATGATCGAGATGCGTTCGATGGGGGCCGAGTTCTTGCAGAAGAGGGCACAGACCGCGTGCCCGGCTTCATGGGCCGCAACGACCTTTTCCTCTGCAGCCGTCATCTTGGGCCGTTCCAGCCACTCGGTGAGGGCACGTTCCACGTCTTCGGGCAGCGTATCGTCGGTGCGGTCCTCGCGCAAACGGATGCGGGCGAGCGAGCGGCACAAGGCATTGATGTGGTCGCCGGAGAAACGCGTGCCCGCGGCCTGGCCCTCCACATAGTCGCCGGTGCGGCGCACGGTGTATTCCAGCGTGTCGGGCGGCATCTTCAGCTTCATCTTGTCGTCGTAGATCTTGATGATCTCGCGGCGGTCGTCGTTGTCGGGGTAGGGAATATGGAGATGGAACTCGAAACGGCCCGGGCGCAAGAGGGCCGGGTCCAGGATCTCCGCGAAGTTGGTGGTGCCCACCACGAAGACCAGCTCGTCGCGGTGGAAACCGTCCATCTCGGTGAGGAGCTGGTTGACCATCGAGTGCTCGACGCCGGAGCCCGTATAGGTGCCGCGTGCCGAGGCGAACGAGTCGAGCTCGTCGAAGACGATGATGGAAGGGGCCGATTGCCGCGCGCGATGGAAGATCTGGCGGAGGTTCTCTTCGCTCTCGCCGACCCACTTGCTCTTGAGCTCCGGCCCGGAAACCACGGTGAGGGCGGCCCCCAGCGCGGTGGCCATCGCCTTGGCGAACAGGGTCTTGCCCGTGCCGGGCGGCCCCCAGAAGATCATGCCGCGCGGGATCAGGTCTTCCAGCCGGGCGATATCGTCGGCGTTCTCCGAGCGATCCTTCATGGCCAGGATGTCGAGGATCTCCTTGCGCAGACGATCTTTCACCTTGGCGTAGCCGCCGATGTCCTTGTCGAGATCGATGGTGGGAACCTCGAGCTGCCCGACCAGGGTGGCCTGCCGCACCTGGCGGAAGGCATGCTTCGGATCGGCGGGATAGTCCTCTCCTTCCAGGGTGGAAAGCAGCTTGCGGAGGCGGACGGCATTGACGCCGGAGACGTACTTGTAAAGCGCCCAGGGGTTGAAGCCCTTGCCGAACTTGCGGCTCTCGCGCTGCGTGATGAGTTGCCGCAACCTGGGCCGGGCAATGCCGAGCAGGCTGGAGCGATGCGGAAAGAGGTTCTCGATCACGCGGGGCAGCGGGAACGAGGGATCCTTGAAGCCGAGCCAGACCAGTTCCGGGTTCTCGTAAAGAAGCGGGATGACCTCGCGGGCCTCGGCGGTGAGCCCGCCCTGGCTGGTCGTGAGCAAATCGAGGTGCGGCAAGACAACAACGCGGCGCTCGACGGCGCCGCGCACGGCCTCACGCAGCTGGCTGATCATGGTGCCGATCATGCCCTGGGGCAGCCCGCCGGCCTCGTTCGGGCTGGGGCGGCCATCAAGATAGATGCAGCGCAGCCCGCCAGTCTTGAGGCGGTTGCGGATGTTGACATAGACGTGCGGCCCCAGATCCTTGTCGCACTCGATCAGGACGGGCAGCCCGCGTTGCAGCTTGGAGGCAGCCTCGGCCAGCTCGGCGGCATAGGCGGACTCCACGGCCTGCTCCACCGAAAGCTCGACGGGCAGGTCTTTTTCGCGAATAACGATGGACATGAACTCCTCAATGAACTCAAGGTGTCGGTGCATCGGCCACCCAGCAGACGACCGCCGCGTAGGGTGTAGCCAGCAAGCTGTTGTAGAGTCGCAGATCCGCAGTCACCAACCCAGGGCCAAGTACAGACAATCGTAAACCGATCGCTCGGTCCGAATAGCCAGGTCGAACGCACTACCGAGCAAGGGAGATTCAGCGTGCCGAGTCAACGGAAGCGCGGGCAACTGACCCAAGATCTGATCGGCTTCGTCGCGACTGATTCCAGCCTGACGCACGTTTTTCCAGAGCACGTTGGTGATTTCCAGATCAAGAAAGAGTGTCGGGACATGCAGCTCTTCCGGTACGTGCCGCCATTGCCGCGCCTCGGTCGCATGAACTTCGGGCACGAACCACTTGATCCCAACGTTGGCATCCACGACGATGGCGCTCAACGGTCGCGATCCTCGCGAATCGAGTCGGCACTATCATTGAACGACCTTCCTGAGGCCAAAAGCTGCGCATGGATTCTGTCGACTGCAGCCCAGGCAGCCTGGCGGCGCACGGCGTTCGCCAAGATGGCCTTGGCTTCTTCCGCGGCGGTCCGGCCATGTTGGCCCGCTCGTTCCTCGAGACCGCGCTGAATCCACTCGTCAATCCCGGTTAGCACTAGCTCCGCCATTATGCTCTCTCCTTACCAGTCCATCCATGGTGACTCTTTACTCCTTCTTGGCGTCCTTGTCTTTATCCTTGTCCTTGTCCTTCATGGCGTCCTTGTCTTTGGTCTTGTCCTTATCCTTCATGGCGTCCTTGTCTTTGTCCTTGTCCTTCATGGCGTCCTTGTCTTTGTCCTTGTCTTTCATGGCGTCCTTGTCTTTCATCTTCTCCTTGTCTTTGTCCTTCATCTTGTCCTTGGTCGGCGCCGGCTCGGGCTGCCGTTCTTTCGGAGCTTTCTCGTTGAAGCGGGCCGTGGCCGAGGTCATGTCGTAAATGTTCAGGTTGAACGTGCCGTCCTCGTTCTTCGTCTCGTTTACCGTGTGCGAGACCGAGGTGATCGTGGACCAGGTACTGGTGCCGTCGATGACGCCGTCGTAGGTCAGGTCGAGCTCCGACGTGGTCGTGGGATAGACCATCTTGAGCTTCACCTCGATGACGCCAAAGGTCTTGCCGTCGCGTTCGTAGACGCGTGTGAGCCTGGCCTCGCCCGTGCTCTTGTCGCGGTTGAGGTTGGCGTTCTCGGCGAGCTTCAAGCCCGGATCCACGGGCCACGAATCGCCGATGCGCACCGGCCTGGGCGGCGTGAAGTAATCGGGCGGATCGGCCGCGGCGTAGGCGAAGGGCAGATCGCTCTCGTCAGCCAGCGCCCCGAACAGCGGTGTCACGGAGTATCTCTTGCCCTCTTCGTCGAGCAGGTAAAGCAAGGTGCGGCCGAGATAAGTGCGCTGGTATTTCTTGCCCTCTTCTTCGTACTGGGCCTTGGTGTACTTGCGCTTGAACTTGGGCGGAGCGGGCTGCCCTTCCTCGACCACGGTTTCGATCCAGGTCTCTTCCACGCCGCGTGTGGCAGTCTTGCGCGAGAGGAGGTCGCCGCTGGCGTTGGTTTTTTCGACGGCCCGCTTGTCGGTCACCGAGTATTGCACGTCGACGCTGTAGCCGAGATCGGCGAAGCGCTTGATGCGAATGGTGTGTTCCTTGTTTTGCTCGGCTTCCTTGCGGGCCTGTTCCTCGGCATCACCGCCCCCGCAGCCGATGAGGGCCAGTAGCCCGGTGAGTGCAACGAATCCAGGCGCGAATGAATGGCGTTTCACAGCATTCTCCAAGATGTTCCCTCGCTGGCGCGTCGGGCTAACAGTGCGCGTCGGGCTAACAGTGCGCGTCGGGCTAACAGTGCGCGTCGGGCTAACAGTGCGCGTCGGGCCAACCGCGAGCGCGTGGGGTTGCTACCGACCATGGATTACGGACTAGACCTCGAGAACGATGGTCAGGTTGCCCGTTTCTTGATCTTCCGTGAGTTCCTTGATCTGGCCCAGCTGGGCCGCTTTTTGCTTGAGGGCCTCGGCGGTGACGCGGTTCACGGCCTGGTCGAGCTCGCCGCGCAGGTCGCCCAGCTGTTTCTCGAGCTTGTCGGTGAGCTCGTTCTGGAGCTTCTGCTCTTTCTCGTCAGCCTTGCGTTCGAGCTCTTTGCGCACGGACTCGCGCAGATGCTCTTTGAGTTTCTTGTTGTTTTGTTCGGCGTAGCCGAGGCCTTCGCGGGTTTCTTCGAGCTTGACGTCCTCGCAGGCCTCGGCCTCGACGGTGACCGTGCCGCTCTCGACGTCGACGGAGACCTTGATGTTGCCTTCGAGTCGTTTG
>JBFWSD010000019.1:0-16839 GCA_050248575.1 Gemmataceae bacterium | reverse complement strand
CCCCCGGAATCGCATAGATGCCGTCGGCAAAGACAAAGTGCGAGTAGGGCAGCCTCGTCACCCCCGCCATGATGAAAATCGGGCTGCGAATGGTGGGCAGAAACCTGGCAAACAGCAACACCATCACGCCGTATTTCTGGAAGTTGTCCTCGATGTTCTTCCGCTTCTCGGGAGTGAGGACCTTCTGCACCCACTTCTTCTCGAGCAGGCGCGGGCCGAAATAGCGGCCCATCCCATACAGAAAACTATCGCCGATCACCACCGCCACGATGCACACGGGCAGCATGATCCACCAGCGCAGCCCGGTGCCCGCGGCCGCATCCCCCAGCAAGGGCAAGTCCGGATCCGGCGACTCGGAAGCATGGCCGACCATCACGCCCGCTGCCACGATCGGCAGCTCTTCCGGCATCGGAAAACCCAGACCGGTGGCGATGATCAGCAAGAAGATGACCAGATACACGTACAGGGCGGACGAATCCATGCGTCGATCCTCCCGTGCGGTTCGCGCCTCCGTGCCATTATCGGGAAAGCCCCGCGTGCGGGAAACAGGGATTCTGGTGCTACCGCAGTCAAGACAGCTGGCACCGGCCGGCCGACCGGCGCAACGCGGGGCCGAGTTCCCCGGAAATCTGTTGCTCGCCGGCGCGCAGGAAGTCTGCGTTCACGTCAGCCTTCGACAGGTCCACGCCGTCCATGGCCCTGGCAGCAACGAACGCGGCGATCTTGCTCCGCAACGTGTCTCATTCTGCGGCCGTCAGGCAGCCCAGCAAGCCACGCGTCGCACGGAGCAGCTTGAGCAAGTCCTGCAACTGCTGCCGCTGCGCTGAGAGTTTCCTGCGAGCCATGACTTCTCCTCATGAGGAGAGGTCATTGTAGTGAGGGGAGGTGTAGTCGAGATGCGAATGTAATGCCGATCAAAGTGAGCGCGATTTCCGCCACCAACGACAACGGACCAGGCACCTCAAGTGCCCGGTCCGTTGGTCATCAACCATTCCTTGTCCAGCCTGACTGTTTCCTCTACCACCAACGTCCGGGGTGCGCGGCTAGCACGGACAATTTCTTGATCCGGAGTGGGCACGCCTGTCACGGACAACTTTACCGTTTGTTCCGAATCAGTTCGAGTGCTTTCTCGGCCTGCTCTCGCACGCGCGCATGGTCGTCCTTTAGGGCGCGGGTCAATGCAGGAATCGCTTCCAAGGCAATCGGTCCCAGCTGACCGAGCGACTCGGCGGCCGTAATGCGAACGCGAGCCTCTGGATCCTCCAGCGCCCCTACCAAGAGAGGGGCGACTGCCTTCGGTTCCTCCTTGTAATGCGGAAGCGTCATGGCGATCAGCATTCGCACCGTGTCCACGGCGTCATTAGTGATTTCTCGAGCACTGGAATTGCCTTTTTTGGCAAAGGATTGATTGACAAAAACCCCGTGGCGGCACGAATACGGGTTTCAACGTTGCGTTTCTGGAGACCATCGACAAGAACTTGAAACGCCTCCCCGTTGCTGGGCTCAATGCACAGGAGCGCTGCCGCCGCATCGAGCGGCAGAGAGATTCGTCGCCCCCGCATAGCCTTGGTCAATGCAGGAATTGCGCCCTTGGCTTCCTTCTCCTTCGCCATCGCCCTCAAGGCATCAGCCGCTGAAAGGCATACTGAATAGTCGTCCGATTCGAGCGCCTCGGCGATAACGGGGATCGCCTCTTTTGCCAATGGCCCAAGATCCCGCAGCGCGCTCACTGCGGTCAGCCGAAGATCGTCAGGGTCGGGAGCGTGCGCCCCCAAAGTTCTCGGCTCGTCCAATAGGGAAATGAGGATTTTGACAACTTCAGGGTTTCTTGGACCTAGCTTCTTCAAGAACCAGATCGTGCCGTCTCGGGTGCCGGAGTCACCATCGTTCACATCGTGGACAATTATGTAGAGTTCGTCCATTGTAAGAATCCCAATTCTATCTTTGACAATCTGCGTAGCAAGATCTCCGGCTTCGCCGTACTCCTTGCGAAGCGAGTTTAGGACTACGAATGCCTTCCTGCGGTTGTCGTTGCCCAATGCAACAAGGACTTCGGCCGCTCTCGCCTGAATCACCTTGTCCTCATCATTGAGCAGAACCAAGAGTTGCGGGGCCACCTCGCGCGCAAGCTTGCCGAGCCCAGGGACGCTGTCGATGCCTTCAAGCTTGGCCTTGACGTTCTTGGCCTTCAACTTGGAAAGGACCGAGGCGATGAGGTCTTGGTTCTCGGCATCGGCACCGTCTAGCTCGGAAGAGTAAAAGAGGCACGCGGCTATAGCGAGATTGATGACAAAACGGTTCATGTCCGTGTCCCTCATTTTGGCGGCCAGAGGTTTGGGTCCGATCACAGCGCCGGTGAGCAGCTACTGGCCGACGATGATTGCGACGTTCTTCGCGAAGGTTTCGCGAGGGAGTGAGACCTGGCTATTTAGGATGAATAACCTCAATCCAATGTTAACTTGCAACAGAACTCCGACAATCCCGATGAGGTTTCCGGCCCTAGTGCTTCCGACCCGTACTCGCGTGGGATCAAAGCCTTCGATCCTCCCGTGCGGTTCGCGCCTCCGTGCCATTATCGGGAAAGCCCCGCGTGCGGGAAACAGGGATTCTGGTGCTACCGCAGTCAAGACAGCTGGCACCGGCCGGCCGACCGGCGCAACGCGGGGCCGAGTTCCCCGGAAATCTGTTGCTCGCCGGCGCGGCCGGGGAAATAATGATCTGGCCCGCTCCCACCTACACCATCCTGCCGCAGACACAAGGAGAATCTCATGGTTCGCTCCAGCAAGCTCGCCGGTTTCGTGATGTTGTTTCTCCTGCTCGTGGTGCCCGCCCTCGGGCAGAAAAAAGGGGCCATCACAGACCCCGCCGACGCCGACGCCGATTTCAAGATCCAGGGCGAATACTCCGGTGACCTCGACGGCAAGAAACTCGGCGTGCAGGTCATCGCCAAGGGCAACGGCAAGTTCCAGATCACCGGCTACCCGGGCGGGCTGCCCGGCGACGGCTTCAAGGGCGACGAGAAAGAAGTCGTCCGCGCTGACGGCGTCACCAAGGACGGGGTCACCGAATTTCCCAAGTTCCTGTCCGGCGCCACCATCAAGGATGGCGCGATGACCATCGGCAAGGCGAGCTTGAAGCGCGTCGAGCGGCAAAGCCCGACCGCCGCACTCAAGCCCCCCGAAGGAGCCCGCATCCTCTTCGACGGCAAGACCAACGATTTCAAGCCGGGCAAGACCACCAAGGACGACCTCCTCGAAGTCGGGCAGCGCAGCGCCACGCCGATCAGCAAGGACTTCACCATGCACGTCGAGTTCCGCTGCCCGTATCAGCCCACCGCGGGCGGGCAGGGCCGCGGCAACAGCGGCGTCTACCTCGGCGGGCAAGAAGTCCAGGTCCTCGATTCCTTCGGCCTCAAGCTCGGCAAGGGCGATTGCGGCGCGCTCTACAACTTCCGGATCCCCGATGTGAATGCCAGTCTGCCCCCGCTCACCTGGCAGACCTACGATATCGACTACTCCTTCCCGAAAGACGGCAAACCTTCCATCATCACCGTCAAGCACAACGGCGTGGTCATCCACGACAAGGTCGAGATCAAGGACAAGCCCAAGAGCCTCACCATCAACTTGCAGAACCACGGCAACCCGGTGGTCTTCCGCAACATCTGGATCGTCGAGAAGTAGTCGCCAGCGAACCAATGCAAACGGGGCCAGTGTCAACACTGGCCCCGTTTCTTGTTCCAACGACCGAATCGTCAAACGTCCATCCACTCGCCCGGCTTGAGGATGACGGGCTGTGCCGACGTCTCCTTCTTCACCCGCTCGGCCCAGGCCGCGCCGTCCTGGGCGATCAGGTCCCAGGTGTTGTAGTGGATGGCGGTCACTTTCTTGGGATTGATCAGCTTGACGGCCCGCAGCGCGTCGTCCGGGCCCATGGTGTAATTGTCGCCCAGGGGCAAGATCGCCAGGTCGATCCCTTCCTCGCCGATGAGCTTCATGTCGTAGAACAGCCCGGTGTCGGCGGCGTTGTAGATCTTCTTGCCGTCCTTCGTGTAGACGATGACGCCCGCCGGGTTGCCGCCATACGTCCCGTCGGGCAGGACCGAGCCGTGATGGGCAATGGTCAGCTTGCAGCGGCCGAAATCGAAATTGAAGCCGCCGCCGTGCTGCATGCCGTGGACCTTGGTCAGCCCTTGCTTCTCCTTCATGAACCACTCGGAGATCTCGTAGTTGCAGATGACCGTGGCGCCGGTGCGCTTGGCGATGGCAATGGTGTCGCCCACATGATCGCCGTGGCCGTGCGTGACGATGATGAAGTCGGCGGGCACCTCCTCCGGCTTGCGGGCCGCTTTCGGATTGCCGGTGAAGAACGGGTCCATCAGCACATTCTTGCCGCCGGTTTCGAGGAGCAAGCAAGCGTGCCCCAGCCACTGCAGTCGGTTCGCCATGGGAGACCTCCTCGATCACGTGAAGGGAAGGATGCGGTGGTATCTTAGGGACCACGGCAAAGGACAGGCAAGCGGCCCGCGAACTCCGCTCTCTCCAGAATCTGCGTGACGTTTTTCGCCCGGGCGTGCCAGCAGGCAAGGGACTCGCACGACCGGGCCAGGAGGATCGATTATGCTGCGCCATGCCTTGCTGCTGACGGCCGTTCTTTTCAGCGTGGATGTTGCCCGGGGCGGCGACGCAATGAAACTGGTCAACGATCGCGCCGTCCACACCGTCGCCACCGGAAATTACGACGCTTGCTTGAAGAACATGGATCGCTTCTGCGAGGACTTCCTGCGCAGCGGGCCGTTCTCGCACATCGTCGATGACCTGGCCCGGCAACTGGGCGTGCCGCCTTCACGCAAGCAAGGCGGAGCCCTGGCCTACCTCTCGATCCCGCTCGGAGATCCCGCGGACGGGCAACGGCACTATTGCGACGTCATCGTCGTGGAAGTCGACAAGCCGGATATGCTTGCGGCCCTCCTGGGCTTCAAGCCGGACGAGCTGAAGCCGCAAACGCTCCTGCGCGTCAAGAACGAGAAACTCTGGACGCGCTACGTCTGGCTGCGGGGCAAGGTTGCCTTCCTCGGCCGGCACGAACGGGCCGTGCATCACGCAAGCCACGCACAATACCTGGCCAAGCCCGACGTGGAACGGCCCCTCTATTACCTCGAGGAGGCCCTGGCGCGCGGCATCAAGATCCAGCACACACCGCTCGAGGCAAAGGACCTGGCCGCGCTCGGCCTGAAGCAAGGGCTGAAACCGGGCGGCCTTGCCGTCGTCTACCGCACCGCCACCGAGTATCGGGATGACCTGGTGGTGGTCGTGGAAATCGAGAAGCTCGAACCCGTGGCCGAACACTTTGGCCTCGCGAAAGATGGGCTGCCCCGCAACAAGGTCGTGGAAGTGAAGGTGGAAAAGCCGCCGCAGACTGTCTTCTGGGACATGCCCAGGAAGCAACGCTTCATCTGCGTCCAGGACAATCTGCTATTCATCGCCTTGCAGGAGGAGGCCCTCGATGAGGCCTTGAAGGGCAAGCCCGTTGCCGAGACGCTCGATCCGGCCCTGCTCAAGTCGCTGCAAAACGCCGGGCTGCTCGTGCATGAAAGCAAGATCCGGCAGTCGAAGAAACAGGTGGAAAGCTCTCTCGACTGGTTCAAGCGCGTCTTGTTGCCCGCCTGCAAGACCGAGGCGGAACGGGCCGTCGCCAACGCCTTCTTCGCCGCGGCCCCGGATCTGGAACATGCCTTCATTTGCCTGCGCTACGACGATCACGGCCTGCACCTGAGCCTGGCGCCCGTCTTCGCCAAGAACAGCAAGCCGGCGCAAGAGTTGCTCGCGGGCTATCGCCGCGCCGACAAGGCCAGCTTTCGCGGCTTGCCCACGGGCGATGTCCTGCTCGTCGAATCGTCGCTGGGCGATAGGGGCAAAGGGCTGACAGCCCTGAGTGTGTTTGCCCGCGGCGCCGCCAAACAATTCTCGTTCTTCTTGCCCAAGGATTACGGCGCGGACTGGAGCCATCTCGTCACGCTGGGCACGGAGATCACGCACGAGGTGGCTGCGGCCCGCTTTGCCCTTTACCGCACCGAGACGGACAGCCTGGCCCTGGTCGGCATCCTCGACGCGCAAGATCCCGAACGCTTCCTGGCCGACCTGAAGAAGCTGGCCCGGCTCGCCCATTTCGACGGGCTCGATGTCAACCAGGCCGATCAGCGCAAGCTGATCGAACAGCTCGTTGCCGAGCTGGGGGCGGAAGAGTATCGCCTGCGCGAGGCCGCCTCGGCCCGGCTGCGCATCGTCGGCGAGCGGGCCATTCCTTTCCTGAAAGCCGCGCGCGAAGATCCCGATCTGGAACGTGCCCGCCGCGCGGAACGCCTCTTGACCGCCATCGCCGAAGAGATCAAGGAACGCCGTCAGCCCCTCCGCGATCCGCAGCAACTGGCCAGCCTCAAGCCGAGCTTCGCCTTCCTCGACAAGCAAGAAGAACGAGCGGGCTGCAAGGTCTATCAGCTGGGCGTCGTCTTTCCCGGTGAAGCCGACGCCGGGCGCGACAAGTTGCTGCGCGGGCTGTTTGGCCCGGACTGGCAGCGTGTCCGCGTGGCCGTGTGCGGCAAGCAGGTGGTGGTGCTGGTCGGCTCCGAGCTCGCACTGCTCGACCAGGCCCTGGTCAATCTGAAGGAAGGCAAGCCCGGGCTGGCCGATACGCCGCTCTACCAGTTCGCCGGCGCGAAGCCGCACACGCGGCTGCAGTTCTCGCTGACCGACATGCTGGCCATGACGCGCGTGGAGGGGCTCGAGGCCAAGAAGCGGCCCGCCGCTGATCCGAGCGGGCTGCAGTTCGAGGTCGGCCCGCATCATGCCGTGCTCGACATCACCGTGTCGCGGCGCGACCTCGAAACCCTGAGCTGGATGAGGCAGCGCTTTCCCTGGTGACGGGCGAACCTGCCAGGCGGTCAACCTGTCCCTGATGCAGAGCGCGTCGGGCTCACGAAATTGGCCGGGCTGCGCGTTGACACCGCCTGTCCCTCTCGCTACTTTGATATTTTCCCATTTTTGCCTGCACGCGAGAGAGAAACCGATGGTTCGCAAGAAGTTAGGTCGTGGAGTCAAGAATCGTTGCCGGTTCTGCACCAAGGAAGGCTGCCCGCGGCCCTCGTATGTCGACTACAAGGACGTCCAGACCTTGAAGAAACTCTGCACCACGCAGGGCAAGCTGCTCAGCCGCAAGCGCACCGGCACGTGCGCCGCCTTCCAGCGGGCCGTGAAGGACGCCATCAAACGCGCTCGCTTCATGGGCCTCATGCCCTACGTGGGTGAATAATCCCCCTTGGCGGGAAACCAGAAACAAGAAACTGGACTTTCTGGTTTCTCGTTTCTGGTTTTTCGTTTCGGGTGGACCATGCTCAATCTCAAGCTCCCGGATGGATCCAGCAAGCAGTTCCCGGCCGGCACCCGCCCGCGCGAGGTGGCCGAGTCCATCGGCAAACGCCTGGCCCAGGCGGCCATCGCCGCCAAGGTGAACGGCGCCATCTTCGATCTCGATCGCGAGATCCCGGGCAACGGCGAAGAAATCGCCTTCCAGATCCTCACCGAGAAAGACCGCGAAGCGCTGGACGTCTTGCGGCATAGCTGCGCGCACGTGATGGCCCGGGCCGTCATGCGCCTCTTTCCCGGCGTGCAGCTCGCCTTTGGCCCCACCATCGAGAACGGCTTCTACTACGACATCGACTCCGACCCGCCCATCCGCGAAGAGGACTTCCCGCGCATCGAAGAGGAGATGAAGAAGATCGTCGCCCTCGGCGAGCCCTTCGAGCGCTTCGAACGCCCCACTGGCGAGGCCAAGCAGCTCTGCGACGATCTCAAGCAGGGCTACAAGGTCGAGCACATCGACGAGGAGCTGAAGAAGTTCCCCGCGCTCAGCTTCTATCGCCAGGGGGAGTTCATCGACCTGTGCCGCGGCCCGCACATTCCGCACGCGGGCAAGATCGGCGCCTTCAAGGTCCTGAGCATCGCCGGCGCCTACTGGAAGAACGACGCCACCCGCAAGCAGCTCCAGCGGCTCTATGGCACTGCCTTCTTCAATCAGAAAGACCTCGACGCTTACTTGAAGCAGCTCGAAGAGGCCAAGAAGCGCGATCATCGCCTGCTGGGCAAGCAGCTCAAGCTCTTCACCATCAGCCAGCAAGTGGGCAGCGGCCTCATCCTGTGGATGCCGCGCGGCGCCATCATGCGCTCGCTCCTGGAGAACTTCATCAAGGACGAGCTGGTCAAGCGGGGCTACCAGCCCGTCTATACTCCGCACATCGGCCGGCTCGAGCTCTATCGCACCAGCGGGCACTTCCCCTACTATCGCGACGCCCAGTTTCCGCCGATGTATTTCCGCCCGGCGGCCGGCGCACTCGACCTGGCCCAGCATCGGCTGGCGGTCGGCGAGCTCGACGAGAGCAAGGAGCGGATGCTCCAGGACCTCTTCAAGCTGGCCCACTATCATCTGCCCGGCTACGACGAGGGCAAGAACACCGAGGAGAAGCTGGATGCCGTGCACAAGCACGCCTCCAGGCTGATGGAGGTGATGGGGGTGGATCTGCCCGACTACCGCGAGGCCAAGTCGCATCCGGAGCGGGCCGTTGCCCTCCTGCGCTGGCTGGAACAGCAGGAAGGCTACCTGCTGAAGCCGATGAACTGCCCGCATCACATCCAGATTTACAAGGCGGAGCCGCACAGCTATCGCGATCTGCCCGTGCGGCTGGCCGAGTTCGGCACCGTTTATCGCTTCGAGCAGACCGGCGAGCTGTCGGGCATGACCCGCGTGCGCGGCTTCACCCAGGACGACGCCCACCTGTTCATGATGGAAGAGCAGGTGGAGCCGGAGATGGTCTCCAATCTCGACCTGGTGCTGTTCGTGCTCAAGAGCCTGGGGCTCGACGACTACCGCGTGCGCGTTGGCCTGCGCGATCCGGCCAGCGACAAGTACGCGGGCAAGCCCGAAGTCTGGGACCGGGCCGAGGCCACCCTGACCCGCATCGTCAGCAACCTGAAGATGAACTACTCGCTCGAGAAGGGGGAAGCCGCCTTCTACGGGCCCAAGGTCGACTTCGTGGTCCGCGACTGCATCGGCCGCGAATGGCAGCTCGGCACCGTGCAGCTCGATTACAACCTGCCCGAGCGCTTTGGCCTGGAATACATCGGCAAGGACAACCAGGCGCATCGGCCCGTGATGATCCACCGGGCTCCGTTCGGCTCGATGGAGCGCTTCTGCGGCATCCTGATCGAGCATTTTGCCGGCGCGTTTCCCATGTGGCTGGCCCCGGAGCAAGTGCGCGTGCTGCCCGTGAGCGAGAAGTTCGTGGACTACGCGAAGGGTGTGGCGGCCCGCTTTCAGCAGCGCGGCTTCCGCATCCAGGTGGACGAGCGGCCCGAGAAGATCGGCTACAAGATCCGCGAGGCGCAGCTCGAAAAGATCCCCTACATGCTGGTGGTCGGCGACAAGGAACAGCAGGCCAGTACCGTTTCGGTGCGCGACCGCGTCGACGGCGACCTGGGCGCCAGGCCCGTGGACGAGGTCCTCGAACTGCTGGCCAGCGAAGTGGCCGAGAAACGCATCCGCCAGGTGAGCACCGCCTCCGCCGGCCTCGCCGGGGCCGAGAAGTTCGGGGAGTGATTTCCGCGTGACACGCCCCCAGACAGACACAGCAGACACGTATCTTTGCCTTGCGTCGCGCATCATTCAGGGAAAGTGCCCCGCTGCGCGGTTTGCGTGGGCTCGCGCGGTTGCACACTTGCACACCTCGTTTCCGGCGATTTTCACCGCAAGTGAGGATTTTGCTTTGACGCAGAGCGACACCACCGCCCGTCGCTGCGCAGCGGGCCAATTTCCCATAATGATGCGCCGGGCCGAGGAAAAGTACGTGTCAGGCTTGTCTGTCCGTGCGGAGGGCCTTTTCTCTCACGCATTAACCCATCCCCGGCTCAAAAAAGAGCTGCGTCCCCTTTTCCGGTATCGGGCTACTTCAACTCCTCGACCTCGATGTTGCGATTGGTGTAAATGCAGATGTCGCCCGTGATCTCGAGGGCCGTGCGCACGATCTGCGGCGCATCCAGCGTGGAGTGCAAGGCCAGGGCCCGCGCCGCCGCCAGCGCGAACGCGCCTCCCGAGCCGATCGCGGCCACCCCGTCGCTCGGCTGCACCACGTCGCCCGTGCCGCTCACCACCAGCAAGTGTTCCTGATCCAGGGCGACGATCATGGCTTCCAGGCGGCGCAGGGCGCGATCGGTGCGCCAGTCCTTGGCCAGCTCGGTGGCGGCGCGGGGCACGTTGCCCTGATAGTCCTTCAGCTTGGCCTCGAAGCGTTCGAGCAGCGCGAAAGCGTCGGCCGACGAGCCGGCGAAACCGACCAGGACCTTGCCCTCGTAGAGTCGGCGCACCTTGCGGGCATCGTTCTTCATGACCACCTGGCCAAGCGTCACCTGGCCGTCGCCGCCGATCGCGGCCTTGCCCTGGTGTCGCACCGCCAGGATGGTGGTAGCATGCATCGGCTCCATCGTGTGCCTTTCGGTTTTTTCGCGTCGCGCCCGGGGCAGAGCCCTACATTAATAATAGCTGGGCAGAAACGAATGAATATAGGGAGGGCTTCGGTTCTCCGCGCAGGGGGTTGGGAGACTGAGAGGAAGCCGGGCTGCTTGCCCAAATGCAGAAAGTCGCCCGCTCCCGTCGTTTCACAGTGAAGGGAAGCCCGATGCTGCGTTTCTCGTTTCTGAAAAGGTGTTTACCGGTCGCCGTGCTCCTCTTTGCCGCGGGCTGCGTGGGCGGGCAGCCCCGCATCACCGACAACGGCGGCGTATTCCAGCCCGCCACCAAGCAAGAAGCGCTCAAGGACCTGAACTCGATCAACCGCGAGTACAAGTCCTACGTGGTCATCGACACCTTCAAGAAGATCCCCTTCTACAAGGACATGCTGCGCAAGGTGCCGAAGATGACCGAGGAGAAGCGCGCCGAGTTCTTCCAGAACTGGGCGCGCAAGCGCTTGCCGGGCAGCAGCGCCATTTACGTGCTGGTTTACGACGGCGAACCGGAGAAGCACGTCGAAGTTGCCGTGGGCCGCGACCTCAACAAGGCCTTCACGCCTGCCGACCGCCAGGATCTGGCCAGGATCTTTTCGCAAGGGCTACAGAGCGAAAACCCGGGGCCGGCGCTGCTGGAAGGCATCAAGGTCATCCAGGAGCGCCTGCACACCAACCTGGGCGGCCCGGTCACGCCGAAGCCGTTCGACTGGATCGGCTTTGGCGTCATCGTCCTCGTGCTGGGCGGCATCTGGCTGGCCGTTGCCCTGGTGAACATTGTCACGACCAGCAACTATCGCACCGCGTTTGCCGGCATCAACCTGGCGGGCTACGGGCTGGGCGGCGGCTACTCTTCCCTGTTGACGGCCCTCTTCACGGCGCGAAATCGTGTGGACGCAGTGCCGCCCCCGCCGCCGCCTCCCTTCGAGGAGAAGCCGTTCCCCGACGAGCCCGAGCCGGTGGCCGAAGAGTCCTCCTCGACCAACGGGAGCGACACCGAGGCAGCAACTTCCAGCCTGCACGAGGATGCTGCCAGCGCGCCCGCGGAGACCGATAGCGGCGACGAGGCCCCACGCGCATGACTCCCCTACGTGTCGGAACTCGAGGCAGCCGACTCGCTCTCTGGCAAGCCAACTACGTGGCGGATCGACTCAAGCAAGCCTGCCCCGACCGGGCCATCGAACTGGTCGAGATCCAGACCGCCGGGGATCGCATCCGCGACGTGCCCCTTGCACAGGTTGGCGGCGAGGGCGTTTTCACCAAGGAGATCCAGCGGGCTCTCCTCGAGAACAACGTCGACGTGGCGGTGCACAGCCTCAAGGATCTGCCCACCACCGAGGTGTCTGGCCTGATGCTGGCGGCTGTGCCCGTCCGCGCGGCCAGGGCCGATGTCTTCGTGTCCCGCCGGCATGCGTGCTTTGATGATCTTCCCGACGATGCGCGGCTGGCCACGAGCAGCCCGCGGCGGCGCGCCCAGGCGCTGTTTCGCCGGCCCGACTTGCAACTCGTGGACATACGCGGCAATGTCGAGACGCGGCTGCGCAAGCTCGAGGAGCAAGAGCTCGACGGCCTGCTGCTTGCCCAGGCCGGGCTGGAACGCCTGGGCCTGGGGGCCGAAATCACCGAGGTGCTCGACGTGACCTGGATGGTGCCCGCCGTAGGGCAAGGCGCCCTCGGCCTCGAATGCCGCGCCGACGACGAGACAACCGCGAACTGCCTGCGCCAGCTCGACGATGGCACCGCGCGGCACGCGGCCCTCGCCGAGCGGGCCTTGCTGCGTCACCTCGGCGGCGGCTGCCAGGTCCCCATCGGCGCGCACACCAGTTTGCAAGACACGCTGCTCACTCTGCGCGGCGTGGTGCTTGCCCCCGACGGCAGCGAACGGATCGAGGGGTCCGAAACCGGCCCGCTCGAAGACGCCGAGCGTCTGGGCGAGGTGCTGGCCCGCAATCTGCTCAACATGGGCGCCCGCGAGCTGCTGGCCCGGCAGTGATCCCTTCGAACAACCACTGTCCAGCCTCTCGCTAACGAAGAAAAGCCATGGCGGATCTGCGGGGCCAAGTTGTGATGCGGCGGCCCCGAGGGCATCGGACGTTTGCAGTTGATGTCGCCCTTGCACGCGGCACTGGCAATCGTCGCACCAGCCGATGTGGACGTTGAACTGTCGCACGATCGGCTGGGACATGGGAGACTCCCTCGGGGCCAGTACCCATATCGTACTGGTCTCACCCAAGGGGCGCACTGCACAGCTCTACCTTCCTGCTTACACGGCCGCCGCTTCACCTATGTTCCTACGTCGGGATGGAACAGGCAACGGGGGCTGTGGGGTCGTGAAGACGATTCATTGCTCCCCTCGAAGTATAGCTCGGCTCGAAGAGTCGGGCTGCAACGAGGCGTCGATCCTCGGCTGGGCAAAAGTGCGGCAACACCAGCCACCACCAGACAGACACACCAGACACGTATCTTTGCCATGAGTCGCGTAATATCCATTGAAAGTGCCCCGCTGCGCGATTCGCAGCGCGTGTTCGTGGGCCTGGGGGCTTGCGTGGTTGGGCACCTTGCACACTCTGGTTTTGCGATTTTTCCCCGTAAATCAGGAGGTTGTTTTGGTTAGCGGCGAATTGCACTGGTGCGTCGGTGTGCAACGCAAGTGTGCAACCGGCCCGTTGACTTCCACCGCAGATGCGGATTTTTCCGGGGGTATGCCATCTCAACCAACGATGCGTCTGAGAATCCTGCACCAACCGCCGCGAACGTCGGCGGCCTGAATCAACTGGGAGTGCTGAATGACCTGGAATTGCTTGCCGTGGGCGAAGCGAAGCTGCGGCAGTGCTATACTGCCCAGGGAGGTGTTCCATGAGCCCACGCACCGTTCGTGCCTCGCTGGTTGCAGTGGCCTTGATGCTCGTCGTGCTCTTTTCCTTGAGTCTGCTGCCCTACGGGGGCGCATCAGAGTACAAGCTGAAGAGGCAGCTGGCCGGCGTCGACCTTATCCGGGTTCGCTCCGGAGGAACCTGCCACCGCATGATCGAACAGGAACGAGTGCTGTTCGAAGAGACTGATCCAGCCAGGGTCGGCGAGATCATTGAGGCGATCCGGATCGACAATCAGGGGATGACCATTTACTGCAGTTGTTGTGGAACTCCGAGTATCGAGTTCTATCGGGGCGGGCAGCTGGTGGTGACACTGGGCTGTCATCACGGCAAATTCTTGCGCTGGCGCGAGGGCTGGAAATCGGATGGCGAGCTGACGGAAGCAAGCGCGGCCTGGTTGAAGGGCTGGCTGGCTTCGCATGGCATCGCCTTTGCCGACAGCACTTCCGCGCAGGACCTCGATGGAGTCGGCCAAAGACGGTGAGACTCTGATCTATGTTCAACGTCGTTGCCATCAGTTTGCTGAACCTGCTGGGGATGACAGCACTGCTCGCCGTGCTGTTTCGCCAGGGGGATAATTCGCGGCAGCCACGCCGGTTCTTCATCCTGCTGGGGTTCGTGTTGCTCTGTTTCATTGGCCCGCAGTTCGTGTCTGCAATCTTGGTTCGTCAACGCATCGAGCGCTTGCCGTCCGACCTGGAAATGCTGTATCTGCTGGCGGCCGTCGCCTATGCCTGGCTGGTCAATTTCGAGAAAGAGCGGCTGAACTGGCGTGTTCTCGGCGGCTTCCTGGCGGTCGCCATTCCCCTCGGCTGCTGGCGCGCCTGGACCGTTTCCTAGCTTTTTTCGGTGTCGCATCGAGCCAGTATTTTGAGGCAACGAATGCAGGCGGCTATTCCTGCTGGGCGGAAACAGCGGAGATTTCTGGCGAGGGCTGACGCCGGGCCGTGGTTACGGTTGCACGCTTCTGCCCGGTTACCCTATAATCTCGACGAGTGTGCTGCATCAACACCAGATCCCAAGAGGGGAACTATCGTGAGCGCTGATCGCTATCTCTTCACGAGTGAATCGGTATCCATGGGCCATCCTGACAAGGTGTCGGATCAGATCAGCGACGCGGTGCTTGACCACTGTCTGGCTGCCGATCCGACCAGCCGCGTGGCCTGCGAGACGCTGGTGACTACCGACCTGGTCGTGATCGCGGGCGAAGTCACCACCAAGGCCGACATCAGCCCGAAGATCGTGGAGAAGCTGGCGCGCGATACGATCCGCGGCATCGGCTACGTCGATCCCAACATCGGCTTTTCGGCCGACACCTGCAAGGTGGAATGCCATCTGCATGCGCAGTCGCCCGACATTTCCATGGGCGTGGACCTGGGCGGCGCCGGCGACCAGGGCATGATGTTCGGTTTTGCCTGCAACGAGACACAGACGCTGATGCCGCTGCCCATCTACCTGTCGCACCGGCTGGTGGAGAACCATGCCGGGCTGCGCGAGAATGGCGGGCTCGCCTTCGTGCGTCCCGACGCCAAGAGCCAGGTGACCGTGGAGTATCATGCCGACGGCACGCCCAGCCGCATCCATACGGTGGTGCTGTCGACGCAGCACGATCAGAGCGTGGTGGAGAAGCGGCAGGGCAAGGAGTTCTTCTCCACCGACGCCCGCAAGGTCATCATCGACAAGCTGATTCGCCCGACCCTGGAGGCGGAGCGGCCCGACTTGATGAAAGGCGAGCTGGTGCTGGTGCTGCCCGGCGATACGCCGCGGAAGCTGCCCGAAGGCGCGATCCGCTGCCACATCAATCCGACGGGCTGTTTCCTGGTGGGCGGCCCGCACGGCGACACCGGGCTGACCGGCCGCAAGATCATCGTCGATACCTATGGCGGGCGCGGCCGTCATGGCGGCGGCGCCTTCAGCGGCAAGGATCCCTCCAAGGTCGATCGTTCCGCGGCCTACATGGCGCGCTACATCGCCAAGAACATCGTGGCGGCCGGCCTGGCCAGCCAGTGCGAGGTGCAGCTCTCTTATGCGATCGGCTATCCCGATCCGTTGAACATCTGGGTCAGCGGGTTCGGCACGATGTCGGAAGGGGTGAGTGAAGAGAGGCTGGTGGAGTTGATCCGCGAGAATTTCCAGTTGCAGCCGCGTGGCATCATCGAGAGCTTGAACCTGCGGCAGCCGATCTACAAAGAAACGGCCCGGCACGGGCATTTCGGGCGCGAGCTGCCCGGGTTCAGCTGGGAGAAGACCGACAAGGCGGCTGCCCTGCGTAAGGCTCATGGCGCCGTTGCGGTTGCCTGATTCGCGGCGCGGGGCTCACATTTATCGCCTGGGGCGCGGTTGGCCCATTCGCCCGCTTCGCGCGCCGCAACGTCTGGAGGAACATCATGCCGACTCCCATTTCCCTGGCACTCGTGGCGATGTTCCTCTACCTCGTCCTCAATCTCATCATCGGCGGGGCGGCCGTCTTGCAAGGGTCGATGTCGATGTACATGGTGGGCGCCGAGAGCATTCTTGCCCTGCTCATCATCTTCGGCACCATGAAAGGCAACCGCTTGGCCTGGCAGGGGGGCCGTCTCGGCGGGCTGGTTGGCTTCATCTACTACGGCTACAAGACTGCCCTCCTGTATGTGCGGCCCGAAAACAATCTCGGGCTGGGAGACCGCATGGTGGAGCTGATGGCCCTCGGCATCCAGGCAGTCTGCCTCCTCGTCGTCTATGGAGCATTCGCAACGCATCCTGCCAAGAGTCACTTTGAACTGATCTGCCCGCAGTGCAGTGAATCCAGCGGCACCACCAACGGCGATCTCTTCTTCACCACGGTGCGCTGCAAGAACTGCAACTACACGTTCTGATGAGCGATCGTCTCCTGGGCCTGTTTGCCAAGCAGCCAGTGGCCGGCATGGTCAAGACGCGCCTGGCAGCCGAGACCAGTGCGGAGTGGGCTGCCCGGGTCGCGGAAGCTTTTCTTCTCGATTCGCTGGATCGACTGGCCACCCTCGATGTGCCGCGCGTGATCGCGCACGCTCCGGCGGAGGCCGCGCCTTACTTTACGCCATGCGCCGCGGGCCGCTTCCAGCTCGAACCCCAGGCCGCGGGCGACCTGGGCCAGCGCATGGCTGCTTTCTTCACCGCCCATCTGGCCCACGCCGAACGTGTCGTGCTGGTCGGTAGTGACGCACCATCGCTGCCCACGGGGCACATCGAGCAAGCCTTCGCGGAGCTGGCACACGCCGACATCGTGATCGGCCCGGCCAGCGACGGGGGCTACTACCTGATCGGCTGTGCCCGGCAGTTGCCGCCGATTTTCACGGGCGTGCGCTGGAGCAGCAGTTACGTGCTTGCCGATACGATCGCGCGTCTGGAAGATAGCGGGCTGTTCCTGGCCCTCTTGCCCCCCTGGTATGACGTGGATACGCTGG
>JBFWSD010000018.1:0-16844 GCA_050248575.1 Gemmataceae bacterium | reverse complement strand
GTGAACTCGATGGCGGGCAACCTCACTTCCCAGGTCCGCAACATCGCCCAGGTGACCACCGCGGTCGCGAAAGGCGACCTGTCCAAGAAGATCACCGTCGACGTGAAAGGAGAAATTCTCGAGCTGAAGGACACCATCAACACGATGGTGGACCAGCTCGGTTCATTCGCGTCGGAAGTGACGCGTGTGGCCCGCGAGGTGGGCACCGAGGGCCGCCTCGGCGGGCAAGCCGAGGTGCAAGGCGTGGCCGGTGTGTGGAAGGAACTGACCGACGGCGTGAACTCGATGGCCCTCGACCTCACGGCCCAGGTGCGCAACATCGCCGAAGTGACCACGGCTGTCGCTAACGGCGACCTGTCCAAGAAGATCACGGTCGACGTGAAGGGGGAAATCCTCGAACTGAAGAACACCATCAACACGATGGTCGACCAGCTCAACTCGTTTGCGTCGGAAGTGACCCGCGTGGCCCGCGAAGTGGGCACCGAAGGGCAGCTGGGCGGCCAGGCCATGGTCCGCGGCGTTGCCGGCGTCTGGAAGGAACTTACCGATAGCGTCAACTCGATGGCGGGCAACCTCACGGCCCAGGTCCGCAACATCGCCGAAGTGACCACGGCCGTGGCCAACGGCGACCTGCGCAAGAAAGTCACGGTCGATGTGCGCGGCGAGATCTTGCAACTCAAGAACACCATCAACGCCATGGTGGACCAGCTCAACTCGTTTGCCTCGGAAGTGACGCGTGTGGCCCGCGAGGTGGGCACGGAAGGGCAGCTCGGCGGCCAGGCCCAGGTGAAGGGGGTCGCCGGCACCTGGAAGGACCTCACCGACAACGTGAACTCGATGGCGGGCAACCTCACGGCCCAGGTCCGCAACATTGCCCAGGTGACCACCGCGGTCGCGAAGGGCGACCTGTCCAAGAAGATCACCGTCGACGTGAAGGGAGAGATTCTCGAACTGAAGGACACCATCAACACGATGGTGGACCAGCTCGGTTCATTCGCGTCGGAAGTGACGCGTGTGGCCCGCGAGGTGGGCACCGAGGGCCGTCTCGGCGGGCAAGCCGAGGTGCAAGGGGTTGCCGGTGTGTGGAAGGAACTGACCGACGGCGTGAACTCGATGGCCCGCGATCTCACGGGCCAGGTGCGCAACATCGCCGAGGTGACCACGGCGGTGGCCAATGGCGACCTTACCAAGAAGGTCACCGTCGACGTGCGCGGCGAGATCTTGCAGTTGAAGAACACCATCAACGCCATGGTGGATCAGCTCAACTCGTTCGCGTCGGAAGTGACGCGTGTGGCCCTCGAAGTAGGCACGGAGGGCAAGCTGGGCGGTCAGGCCCACGTCAAAGGGGTCGGCGGTTTCTGGAAGGACCTGACCGACTCGGTGAACTCGATGGCCCGCAACCTGACCACGCAGGTGCGCGGCATTGCCCGCGTGGTGACGGCGGTCGCGCGCGGCGACCTCGATCAGAAGCTGGCCGTGGAAGCCAAGGGGGAGATCGCGGCCCTCGCGGACACCATCAACGAGATGATCGAGACGCTGGCCACGTTCGCGGATCAGGTGACGTCGGTGGCCCGCGAGGTGGGTGTCGAGGGGAAGCTGGGCGGGCAGGCCAAGGTGCCCGGCGCTTCGGGCACCTGGAAGATGCTTACCGAGAACGTCAATCAGCTCGCGGCCAATCTGACCACGCAGGTGCGGGCCATCGCCGAGGTGGCCACCGCCGTGACCGAAGGCGACCTCACGCGTTCCATCGCGGTCGAGGCGCAGGGGGAAGTGGCCTCGCTCAAGGACAACATCAACGAGATGATCCGCAACCTCAAGGACACCACGCGCAAGAACACGGAGCAAGACTGGCTCAAGACCAACCTGGCCAAGTTCACGCGCATGCTGCAAGGACAGCGCGACCTGCGCACGGTCACCCAGCTCTTCCTGTCCGAGCTGTGCCCGGTGGTCTCGGCCCAGCACGGCGTCTTCTACATCATGGAGGCGGATCAGGATCAGAAGTATCTCAAGCTGGCCAGCACCTACGCGCATCGCCAGCGCAAACATTTGGGCGATCGCTTCGCGGTGGGCGAAGGGCTGGTCGGACAGTGCGCCTATGAAAAGCAAGGCCTGATCCTGCGCGATGTGCCCGCCGACTACATCACCATCGCTTCCGGGCTGGGCGAGGGGCCGCCGCGCAACATCGCCGTCTTGCCCGTCATGTTCGAAGGCGAGGTGAAGGCGGTGGTCGAGCTGGCCTCGTTCAATGCCTTTACCGACATCCACATCAACTTGCTCGACCAGCTCACCGAAACGATTGCCATCGTCTTGCACACGATCGCGGCGAACATGCGCACCGAGTCATTGCTGGCCCAGTCGCAAACCCAGGCGGAAGAGCTGCAAGAGCAGCAGACCAAGCTGCAAGAAACCAATGCCCGCCTGGAAAGCCAGGCGGCCACGCTGCGGGCCTCGGAAGAGTTGCTTCGCAATCAGCAAGACGAGCTCAAGCGGGCCAACGAGGAGCTCGAACACAAGGCCAGGCAGCTTGCCAATCAGAAGGCCGAGGTGGAGGCCAAGAACCGCGAGATCGAGCTGGCCAAGCTGGCCCTCGAGGAACACGCCGAGCAGCTGGCCCTCACTTCCAAGTACAAGTCCGAGTTCCTGGCCAACATGTCGCACGAGCTGCGCACGCCGCTCAACAGCCTCTTGATCCTGTCGGAGATGCTGGCGGACAACTCGTCGGGCAACCTGTCGCCGCGGCAGCAAGAGTTTGCCCGCACCATCCATGCCTCGGGCGCGGACTTGCTGGCGCTCATCAACGACATCCTCGACATGGCCAAGATCGAATCGGGCACGATGAACGTGGACATGGCGGACATCGATTTCCGCGAGCTCGGTGAATACGTGGAACGAACGTTCCGGCCCGTTGCCGAACACAAGGACTTGCAGTTCGACATCGAGCTGGCCCAAGGGCTGCCCACGACGGTCTGCACCGACCTGCAACGCTTGCAGCAAGTACTGCGCAACTTGCTATCGAACGCCTTCAAGTTCACGGATGCGGGCAAGGTGGCCCTGCGTGTCGACGTGGCCCGGAGCGGCTGGAGCCGGCATCACGATCTGCTCAGCAACGCCGGCGAGGTGATCGCCTTCTCGGTGTCCGACACGGGAGTCGGCATCGCCGACGACAAGCTCAAGGTGATCTTCGAGCCGTTCCAGCAGGCCGACATGGGCACCAGCCGCCGCTATGGCGGGACCGGGCTGGGACTGTCGATCAGCCGCGAGATTGCCCGCTTGCTGGGCGGCGAGATTCGCGTGAGCAGCACGCCCGGCGAGGGCAGCACCTTCACCCTGTTCTTGCCGCGCCGACACCGCAGCCTGGCCAACTCGAGCGGCAACCTGGCCAGCGGTGCCCGCACGCCGCGAAGACTTGTCGTCGGCCAGCCCCAGCGCGAACACAAGGAACAAGCTCCCGGCACCGAGCAGCTCCTCCTGATCGTCGGACACGATCGGACACTGGCGGAAGCGCTGGGCCACGTTGCTCATGAACTCGGGCTGCAGACTGTCGTCACTCAGCGCGACGAGGACGCGCTGGCGATGGCCGCACGCTTGCAGCCCGCCGGGATCACTCTCGACGTGGACCAGTCCGACGCCGAACGCCAGCGTTTCCTCGATCAGCTCCGCGAGAATGCCTACACGCGCGGAATTCCCTTGCACGTGATCGCGCCGCAGGACGGCGGCGAGGCGGGCCAGCGCCGCCGCGTGGTGGCCTGTTTGAAGAAGCCGGTCGGTCCGGAAGAATTCCAGGATGCGCTGGGCTGGCTGTACCAGTCCTCCGACCGCGCCGAGTACAAGCTGCTGGTGGTCGAGGACAATCCTGTGGAGCGCGAGAGCATCGTGGCCATGATTGGCAATGGCCGCGTGCGCACGACCTCGGTCGGCACGGCACAGGAGGCACTGCGAGCACTCCACGAGCAGACCTTCGACGGGATCGTGCTCGACCTGCGCTTGCCCGATCTGCCCGGGCTGGATCTGCTCGACAGGATCAAGAACCAGCTCGGGTTGCAGGCTCTGCCCGTGATTGTCTACACCGGGAAGGACCTGAATGAAGATGAGGAAGCTCGGCTGCGGCAGCTCTCGCGCATCGTCAATCGCGACGAGAGCGTGCGAACGCGGCTGCTGCGCGAAGCCAGGACCTTCCTGGAACGGCTTGTCCAGTCAAAGGGGCAGCCCGGACTCAACGAAGCCATGCCCACCCCCGAAGGGCTGCGCGGCCGCAAGGTGCTGCTCGTCGATGACGACTATCGCAATCTCTTCGCGCTGACCAGCATGCTGGAACGCTGGGAACTGGCCGTGCTGCGGGCCGAGAACGGCCCGCTGGCCATCGAACTGCTGCAACAGCATCACGACGTGGAAGTGATCCTGCTCGACATCATGATGCCCGGCATGGACGGTTACGCCACGATCGCCGAGGTGCGCAAGCTGCCCGGTTATGGCCACGTGCCCGTGGTAGCCGTCACCGCCAAGGCCATGAAGGACGATCGCGAACGCTGCCTGCACGCAGGAGCCACCGAGTACCTGGCCAAGCCAGTGGATTCGGGAGAACTGCTGGGCCTCTTGCAACGTTTGCTGGCGCCGCGGCAAGTCGTCAAGCTGTCCTGATCGTCGCCTGGATTTCGTGGGCCTCTTGCGGAGCAGACCAGATGGACTCCAATGCCAACATCCTGGTGGTCGACGACCGGGAGGCGAATCTGCTGGCCATGGAAGAGCTGTTGCGGCCCCTCGGACAACGAGTGGTGACGGTTGGTTCCGGGGCCGAGGCCCTGCGCGCCTTGCTGGAGGAGGAATTTGCAGTCATCTTGCTCGATGTGCGCATGCCGAACATGGACGGCATCGAGACGGCGGAATTGATCCGCAGCCGCGACCGCTGCCGCAACACACCCATCATTTTTCTCACTGGCTATGCGCGCGACGATGCGCAGATGTACAAGGGCTACTCGCTGGGCGCCGTCGACTACCTGTCCAAGCCGATCATTCCCGAAGTACTCCGCTCGAAGGTGTCGGTGCTGGTCGAACTGTTCTGCAAGACCGAACAGGTGCGCCGGCAAGCCGAACTGCTCCAGCAACAGCAACTGCGCGAACACGAGGCGGAGCTGGCGCGCGAGAAGCAAAGGTGGGACATCGAGCGTTTGCGGGCGGAGGCTGCCCGCGAGAAACAGAATGCCACCGAGCTTTCTCGCCTGATCGCGGAACGAGCCCGCGCCGAGGCCCAGCTGCATGTCCGCCTGCTGCAACAGGCCCTGGTCGCCGAACTGGGGCAGCAGGCCCTGGCCCATAGCGAGCTTCCTTCGCTGATGAATGACGTGGTGGCCCGCGTAGCGGCAGCCATGGACCTCGATTATTGCATCGTCATGGAACTGAGCGCGCAAGGCGCGCTTCGATTCAGCGCCGGCATCCAGACGACGGAGGACGTGCAGACGCGGCTGGAAAGCTGGCCCGAGGTGCTGGCCCGTCGCGCCCTCGACCTCAACGAGCCCCTCATCATCGAAGATCTGCAGGCTGATCCGGACTGGCAGGCCGCGCATGCTGCCCTCGGGCATCCGGTAGCCGGAGCGCTGGCCGTGACGCTCAGCCATCAGGGCAGCCGGCCCCAGGGAGTGTTGCTGGCCCATACGCGGCAACAACGCGAGTTCACCGTAGACGATGTGCATTTCTTGAAGTCGGTGGCCCACTTGCTGGTCGCGGCGCGGCAGCGGCATGGCTTCGAACAGGAGATCACCGCGGTCAAAGATCAGCTTGCCTTGCGGCTGGCCGACATGACGAACCTTCATGAACTCAGCGCCAGGCTGGCACAAACGCTCGAGATCCAGGCGGTGGTCGACGAGGTGCTGCGTGCCCTCCTGGAGTTGCAAGGGGCCGCGGCCGGCGTGCTGGTCCTGCACGACTCGGCCAGTGCCCGCGGCCGGCCCATCCTGGCCTCCGTTGGCCTTCCGGATAACCTGCTCGCAGCGCTGGACGCGAGCGGCACCGACTTGACTTCCATCGAAGAACTGGTGACCGGCCAGGCCGAAACGCCGTTGCGGCAGTCGCTCGCCCTGCGCAGCCGCGGCGGGCAGCCGATCGGTACGCTTTATTCCTCCCCCCAGACCCAGGCCGAGTCCCGCTTGCCCGTCATCGAACTCTATGTCCATCAGGCGGCCGAGGTCATCGATAATGCCCACCTCTACGCCGAGATCCAGCAGGCCAACCATCGCAAGGACGATTTCCTGGCCATGCTGGCCCACGAGCTGCGCAATCCGCTGGCCCCCATTCGCAACGCCCTGTCGATCCTCCGCATCGGCGGCAACGAAACTTTTCTGCAAGAAGCCCGCGACATGGCCGAGCGGCAATTGCATCATCTCATTCGCCTGGTCGATGACCTGCTCGACGTCTCGCGCATCAACCAGGGCAAGATTCACCTGCGGCTGGAAACGATCGAAGTGGCGGAAGTGGTGCGCCGGGCCATCGAGAGCACTCGTTACTTCATCGACGCGCACGAACATCAACTGGAAGTGGAGTTGCCGCCGCAGCCCGTCTGGGTCGAGGCAGACACCACGCGACTGGAGCAGGTGCTGGTCAATCTGCTGAGCAATGCCGCCAAGTACATGCTCTCGGGCGGGCAGATCTACTTGACCGTGGAAGCCGGCAAAGACAGCGTGGCCGTTCGCGTTCGCGATACCGGCATGGGGATCGCCCCCGAGCTGTTGCCGCAAATCTTCGAACTCTTCGTGCAAGCGGACAAGTCGCTCGATCGTTCGCAGGGCGGGCTGGGCATCGGGCTGACGCTCGTGCGCAGCCTGGTCACCTTGCATGGCGGCAGCGTGGAAGCAAGGAGCGCCGGGCTGGGCCAAGGAAGCGAGTTCACCGTGACATTGCCGCGCGCAGCGGCCAGTCCACCGGCAGCGATCTCGCCTAGCACGAACAACTCGGCCCACCAGCAACGACGGATCCTGGTGGTGGACGACAACGCCGATGCGGCCAACAGCCTGGCGATGCTGTTACGCGTGGCGGGTCATCAGGTGCGCACGGCACACGACGGTCCGGATGCGCTCGCCGACATCGATCAGGTGCAGCCCGACCTGGTGTTGCTGGACATCGGGCTGCCCGGCCTCGACGGGCTGGAAGTGGCCCGTTGCTTGCGGCAACGCTTCTCGCGCGAGGAGCTGCAACTGATTGCCCTGACCGGCTACGGACACGATGACGTCCGGCAAAGGTCGCTCGAAGTCGGCTTCGATGCCCACCTCACCAAGCCGGTCGAGTTCGAGGAGCTGCGGGCCCTCATCGACTCCAGGCAACCTGTCTAACCGGCCTGGGCAGCGCGCTAACTCGCGCGAAGTGCCGATTTGGCCCTCGCATTCGGGCACGGGCGGCCTTACCATGGAAGAGTTGGTTGCCCGGTCGCCCTCCTTTCTCGTCCATTCCAACATGGGGAGCAGAACCATGAGAAGCTGGTTGATCCTGTTGACGACCGCCCTGATGCTGGCCGTGCCCGCCCTCAGCCAGGACGCGAACACCAAGAAAGACGAGGCCACCAAGAACAAGAGCGACGAACGCTACACCTTCAAGGAGGAACACGATCCGAACGGTATTGGCAAGTTCTACATGGGCCGCGAGATTGCCCATGTCATGGGCCACCAGGCGGCGGGCTGGCTCGAACGCAAGGAGCGCGAAAGGGAAGAACGGCCCAGCGCGCTCCTCAAGGCCCTCAACATCCGTGAAGGCGACAAGGTTGCCGACATCGGCGCCGGTTCGGGCTACTTCACTTTCCGGCTGGCCAAGCTGGTCGGCGCCAAGGGCAAGGTCTACGCGGTCGACATCCAGCAAGAAATGCTCGACATCATGAAGAAACGCATGGCCAAGGAAAAGGTCACCAACGTCGAGCTCATCAAGGGGACCGAGACCGATCCCAAGCTGCCCGTGGAAGGGGCCCTCGACCTCGTCCTGATGGTCGACGTCTACCACGAGTTCTCGTTTCCCTGGGAGATGACCGGCTGCATGGTGAATGCGCTCAAGCCGGGCGGCCGACTCGTCTTCGTCGAGTACCGCATGGAAGACCCCAAGGTGCCCATCAAGCTCGTGCACAAGATGAGCCAGGCCCAGGTGAAGAAGGAGATGGAGTCCTTCCGGGTCACGCACCGTCAGACCATCGACGTGTTGCCCTGGCAGCACATCATCATCTTCGAGAAAAACCAGGACAACTGAGAGGCTATCCGGAAATACCAACAAGCCCGGCTAAAACGCCAGAAGCCGGGCTTCTTCCGTTTTCCGGACAGCGCTCCGTGTGCGCTTCACTTCACGTCGAAGGGCAACACAACGCCTGACTGCTTGGCCCGAGCGAGCAACTCCGTGGCCTGAGCGTCCTGGCCAGTCGCGAGGAGGGCCCAGTATTCTTCGAGCACGGGCGTTGCGACCCGGTACGAGGCCAGCCCGAAGATGGGTACGAACAAGAACGTGAAGAATTGCGTGGTGACGTATGTGCCCGTCTCGTGATCGTAGTCGCGGCCGCCGTAGATCGTCGTGCCGATGCCGTTCATCGTCTGCAGCGTCGGCGCCGACGAAATCGGCGTCAAGTTCGGAAATCGTTCGCTGAGATCGGGCTCGTTGTCGTCGTGCTGGTCGTGTTGGCGCAGATCGTCGGACATGGGGGCTCCGGAGGGAAGAAGGGTTCATTGGGCGGCGCGGCGCGGTGCCACACTCCCCGGATGAGAGGATTGTAAAGGGGATCGCGTCCGCTCGCGAAGAAAATCGCGCGGGATTTTGGCGCGCAGAATCCACCCGCTCCAGCGACCTGGGTGGATTCTCAGCAAGAAGTGTCAACTGGTTCTATTATGGGAAGTCGACAGTCAAGCGATCGTTGGCATGGACCGCGACCTTCTTGGTTTCGTCGCGTTCCTTGCCGTTTTCGGTCCAGCGGGCACGCACCGAATAGGAGTAGTTGCTACCCGGCTCGAGGGCAGGGGTTTCGAAGCGGCGCGTGGTGCCCGTCTGGCTGGTCTTATCGCCCGAGAACCAGATCTCGGCGCCGGCTGGCACGTTGACCGTGATCAGGGCCGCGTTGTCGGGCACACTGTAGGAAGGCTGCCGCGCGGGCTGCGAACTGTACAGCGGAACGCTATAACTCGGTGAGCTGTACGAGTAGTTGTAGCTCGGAACGTAGGTCGGCACGATGACGCGCGGCGTGTAGTAGTTGTAGTAGCGATACGAGGGGTAATAGCCCGAGTAGCCGTAGCCGTAATACGGCCGATAACCGGGGTAATAGCCGTAGTAGCCCGGGTAGCCGAGGCCGTAGCCATAACCGTAGCCAACTCCGATGCCGATGCCGCCGGGCCGATAGACTCCCACGCCGACGCCAAAACGCTGTGCCGAGGCCGACTCGGCGCCGATCAGCAGGGCCGCACCCGCCGCCAGGGCCATCACGATTCCACGCTGTCGATTCATGATTCACTCCTCTCCTACGGACTTGTCCTTCCCCACCTTCATTCTAACGCACGAAGCCGCGGGATGGGAGGAAAGGGGCACTCAGGTTTTACCCACTGGTGCACCGGCGCCCAGGTTGGCCAACCCGGGGCCCCCGTAGCCCTTGGGATTGTTGAAGGGCAGGATCATCGGTTCTTCGAAGGGACGGAAGGGAACCATGCGGGCAATCTCGTCCAGCCGCGCCAGCATATCCGCGGGCAACGGCCCTTTCTCCGCCGCGGCGACGGCACTGTCGACGTGCGCCGCCGTCTTGGGGCCAATCAGCACCGTGCCGATCTCCGGATTCGACAGGGCAAAGCGCAAGCAGAGTTCGACGCTGCTCAGCCCGGTCTCATCGAGAAAACGATAGAAGGCGAGAAACTGCTGCTGACGCGGCAACGATAGCCAGGCCGGCTTGCTCCGCACCACCTCGTCGTAGCGGCGGCCCAGTGCGCCTTGTTGCAGTGTCGAGCCCAGCACGATGCCCATGCCCAGGTGCTGCGCGGCAGGCAACACCTCGTGTGTCGCTTCCCGGAACAGTGCGCTGTAATTGAACGCCGTCAGCACCACGTCGAAGCGGCCCGAGTTCATGCAGTGGGTCATCTCGGCCAGAGTTGTTCCGCCCAGTCCGGTGAAGCGAATGGTGCCCTGCTGCTTCAGCTCGTCGAGCACGTCGATGACCGGGCCGTACACCGCTTCCGGATCGCTCCACCAGGCGTATTGCTGAGGTCGATCGGGTTCATGCACGAAGAGAACGTCGATGACGTCGCGCCGCAGCAGGCGCAAGCTCTCCTGAACCGATTGGCGGAGCTGCGCCGGGTCGCGTGGATCGAAGGGCTGCGGCCTGCCCCCCAGCTTGGTCGAGACGATCAAGGGCGTCTTCACCTCGCGGAGGATGCTGCCGAGGATCTCTTCGCTGTTGGCGTAGGCCGGCGCGGTATCGAAGTAGACGATGCCTTGCTCGACGGCGCGGCAAACGGCGCGGCGGCTTTCTTCGAAGCCCGGGCCGAGCGACGAGGCGAAGAGTGCCCCGAAGCCAAGTTCGGGCACCTGCAGGCCGGTTCTGCCCAGGGTTCGGTGCCGCATGTCAACGGGCCTCGCGCAACAGCATCACGCCCGCAGCGATCACGATCAGTGCCATGATGTTCGGGTGCAGCGGCCGAATGGCTTCGATCAAGGTGCTCGCGCCAAGCAGGATCAAGACAATGGCGACGATGATCGTCACCGTTCTCCGGGATAAGCTCATGGAGCGTCTCCGCCGCGAAAAGAGTGGCGGCAACTAGGCCGTCAGTCGAGATAGGAATGCGCTGCGGCCTGTCAAGAGTGGGGCGGGCGGCCGCCCGGCACGCTCAGGGGGAAGTAGACGCGAAAGGTGGCACCGAGTCCAGGCTCGGACGAGACGTCGACGGCGCCTGAATGCCCGCGAACGATGCCAAGCACGGTGGCCAGCCCAAGGCCGCGGCCGGGAAACCGCGTCGTGAAAAACGGATCGAAGATCCTGGACAGGTTGGCTGGATCGATGCCCTGCCCGGTATCGGCAACTTCGAGGAAGACGCAGTTGCCCGGCCGTAGGTGATGCCGCACCGCCAGGGCGGCGAGGGCCGCGTCGTCAAGCGTGATCTTGCCCGTGCGCAGCCGTAGCGTACAAGCGGGGCCGGTGCTGGCTTCCACCGCGTTGCTCACCAAATTGACCAGCAACTGCCGCAACTGATCGGTATCGGCAAGCGTGCTGGGCAACTCGCGCTCGAGGTGCAATTCGAGTCGGGCCTTCCCGTCAATCATTTGCTGCAGGCCGGGCACCAGTGCTTCCACGAGCTGGCTCAGGTTCACGGGGCGGAGCGTGCGGCGGGCACGTCCTGAACAGGCCAGCATCAGCTTGGTGAGGTCGCCCGCACGGAGTGCGGCCGACTCGATCTGCTTGACAGCGTGATGCAGCGGCGTATCGGCCGGCGCCTCGTTGAGAATCAAGCTGGCGTGTCCAAGCACGACGGTGAGCAGGTTGTTGAATTGATGAGCCACGCCGCCCGCCAGCGTTTCCAGGCTCTCCAGCTTGCGTGCCTGTTGCTGGCGAAGCTCCAGCCGGCTCCGTTCTTCCTCGTCCTGCTTGCGCTGGGTGATGTCACGAATCAGCACGACGACATGGCTGGGATCGAGGCCGACGACGCGGACCTCGACGTGCCGCCGCGGCTCGTCGAGAGTGAATTCGAGCACGCACACGCCGGTGTCGTCGGCCGGCCGCGACAGGCAGTCTTCCAGGTCTGGCGCACACTCGATGGGCAGCAAAGGAGCCAGCGGTTTGCCCGGCTCGGCGTCGGGCAGCAAGCGGTCATGCCGGTGGCGGCTCTCCACGATCACTCCTTTGCGGTTCACCACCAGCAGCTGATCGGGGATCGTGTTCAACAGAGCCCGGTTCCTGGCCTCGCTCTCGCCCAGGGCGCTCTCGGTGCGACGGCGCTCGCTGATGTCGCGAATGAAGCCGATGAATAGCGGGTTCGTGGTCCGCGCCAACCTTACCGGCACCACGGTGAGCTCGACCGGAAAAAGAGAGCCATCGGCGCGGCTGGCATTGACTTCGTGCCGTTTGCCCAGGAAATCACTCTCACCGCTGGCAAGGTATTCTGCCAGTCCGTTGCGATGGCGTTCGCGCGCGGCAGGGGGAACAAACAGGTCGTCAACCTGGCGGCCAAGCACCTGATCGCGCGGCATGCCGAAGATCCGTTCGGCCGCGGGGTTGAATTCCAGGATGGCGCCGTGGTGGTCGATGGTGATGATCGCATCGAGGGAGGCGTCGAGGACTGCTTGCCGGCGAATCGACGTGGTGCGGAGGGCCAGCTCGGTCTGCGCTTTTTCGGCGCGGAGGCGGCGTCCTTCCAGGGCCACCTCGACGGCCTTGCCCAGGCGTGAAAGTCGGTCTTTGAGCAGGTAGTCAACGGCCCCTTTCTTGATGCACTCGACAGCGACCTCTTCGCTGACGGTGCCGGTGACGACAATGAGGGGAACGTCGAGGCCGCTGTCGCGTAGCAACTCGAGGGCACGGAGCGTGCCGAATTGAGGCATGGTAAAATCGGCGAGAATGACGTCGAGTTCGCCGGAAAGCTGAGCGCGAAAGTCCGGTTCGGCCTCGATGCGTCGCGCTGAAGGCGCAAAACCAGCCCGGCGGAGCTCAACGAGCATCAGCTCGAAATCGTCGGCGCTGTCCTCGATGATGAGGAGCTTCAAGGAACGCGATGGCATGGGCGTGTTCCGTTGCGCGAGTAGGCTGGACTCCCGGGCATTCTAGGAGCCAGAACACCAATTGTCGATCTAAAAAGTCTCCACTAGGGGAACCGTCAGTGTCAGGGCATCGACCGGACACAGCAGCACGCACAGGCCGCAATGGATGCAATCCGCGGGGCGAGGCAGCCAGGGCATGGGGCCCGCTTGCTCGAGGCAACCTGTCGGGCAACTCAGCACACACCAGCCGCAGCCGACGCAGCGGGTCTCGTCCAGCACGGGCAGTTCGTTCACGCTTGTTCCTCGACCAGGGCCGCCCGCCCGGCGGCCTGTCGACGCCGCGTCAGGGCGGCGTCCATCAACGCGCCTGTAATGTCCGGCAGCCAGTCGCGCAATTGCGGCGGCCGGATCACGAAGTCCGCACCGAGGTGCCAGGCTTCCGCCACCAGGGCCTGCTGGTCCACATCGCAGACGGCAACAATTCCGGCATCGGGGCAATGCCCGCGCGTCTCGGCGATGAACTCGAGATCGCGGGCCGGCTTGCGGCCCGGTCGCAGCACCAGCACTCCGGGATGCGCTTGCAGCAGCTTCAGACAGGTCTGGAGACGACGCGGTTCACGCACGAACCAGCGCCGCGCTTCGGCCACCGGCCGCAATAAACGGATCAGCAGAGACTCGTGCTCCACCACGACGATCTGAGGAAACTGCATTGGCTACCCCCGGTGCCTCTCTTTGACTGATGGTAGACCATTGCCGCATGCGGTCAAGTGAGTGCCAGGACCGCCTTCATCAGAAATATACCCATACTTTCGCTGATCTTCCCGAAGGCATGTCATGCTTCATTGCCCCAGGATTCGCCCCCCACCCGAGCACAGTATGCCCGACAATTTCACAGAACGCGTGCGCAAAAGGGCCGATCCCATCTGGGAGGCACAGCAGCGTCATCCTTTCATTGTGGGACTGGGCGATGGGACGCTGGAGTCGAGCAAGTTCGAGTTCTGGGTGCGGCAGGATTACCTCTTTCTGATAGAATCGGCCCGCTTCCTCGGGCTAGCGGCGGCACGCAGCCCCGATCTCGAAGCCATGTCCTTTTTTGCCAATCTGGCTCATACCGTGGTGGCCAGCGAGATGGATTTGCAACGGAGCTTTGCCCAGGTCTTCGGCATCTCCGCCGCCGAGCTGGAAAACGAACCCAAGGCGCCGGTCACGCAGGGGTATACCGATTTCTTGCTCCGGCATGCCTGTCTCGCCGATTTTGAAGTGCTGATAGGCTCGCTCTTGCCCGGGCTCTGGTGCTTCAGTGAAATTGGCCAGCGCCTGGCCGAGCGCCCACCGCCCGCCGACGAACGCTATTTGAAGTGGATCGAGATGCACGCCGATGAAGCGTTTGTCGGGCAGGCGGAGCAGTGCCGCCTGTTGCTCGATCGATGGACGACCGACCTCCCCGAAGGGCGACTGCGCTCGGTTGAAGAAGCCTTCCTCATCGCCAGCCGCTACGAATGGCTGTTCCTGGACATGGCCTGGAACCAGGCCCACTGGCCGCTGTAGACCCAATCCAGTGATAGCGAGCGGCGACCTGAACATGAACGCCGTCTTGCAGTCGCTCCAGCAAGGGCTGGCCACTCCAGAACACGGGCAGTTCGTCACGCGTCTGACGTGACGCACAATCAGCCGATGATCTCGTGGATGATCTCGCCGTGCACGTCGGTCAGGCGCATGTCGCGGCCGCCGAAGCGGAAGGTGAGCCGCTTGTGGTCGATGCCCAGCAAGTGAAGCATCGTGGCGTGCAGATCGTGAATTTCGACCTTGTTCTGCACGACCTTGTAGCCGAACTCATCGGTGGCGCCGTAGGCGAAGCCAGGCTTGACGCCGCCGCCAGCCATCCAGAGGGTGAAGCCGAAGGGGTTGTGGTCACGGCCGTTGGCCCCTTGCGCGAAGGGAGTACGGCCAAACTCGCCGGTCCACACGACCAGCGTGCTGTCGAGCAGGCCGCGGGCCTTCAGGTCCTTGATAAGGGCCGCGATGGGCTGATCGACGGCCCGCGCGTTGTCTTCGTGCCCTTTCTTCAGGTTGCCGTGCTGGTCCCAGCGATCGTGGCCCACGTTCGGGCAGGTCAACTCGACAAAGCGAGCCCCGCGTTCGACCAGCCGCCGCGCGATCAGGCACTCGGCGCCGAAAATCTGTGTCGGCTTGTAAGCTGAGTCGAGGCCATAAAGCTGCCGCGTGGCTGCGCTCTCTCCCTTCACGTCCATCAGCTCGGGAACGGCGACCTGCATGCGGTAGGCAGTCTCGTAGTTGGCGATGGCCGACTCGATGGCTTCCGGTTTGCCCGTCTCTGCCTGCCGCAGGCGATCGAGGTGGTTGATCAGGTCGAGTTTCTTGCGCTGCTGAGCATCCGTCGGCTCGCGGCGCTGGATATTGGCCACGGGCGGATCGCTCGGCTTGAAGATCGACCCCTGGTAGGCCGCGGGCAGAAAGCCGCTGTTGAAGTTGTCGAGGCCGCCGGGCGGGATCAGCCCGCCGTTGAGGACGATGAAGCCGGGCAGGTTCTTGTTCCCCGAGCCCAGACCGTAGCTGGCCCAGGCGCCCATGCTGGGCCGCCCTTGCATGCCGAAGCCGGTGTGCAGGAAGTAGTTGGCGCTCGTGTGTTCCGGGAACTTCGACACCATCGAGCGGATCAGGCACAGGTCGTCGATGCAGCCCGCCACGTGAGGGAAGAGTTCGCTGGCCCACAGCCCGCTCTGCCCGTGCTGGGAAAACTTCCAGGGCGAGGCCATCACCTTGCCCACGTTGTCGAACTGCGTGGGCTCGACCTTGAAGACCGAGTGCGGATCCTTGCCATCGTACTTCGTCAGGACCGGCTTGTGATCGAACGTGTCGACCTGCGACGGGCCGCCATCCATGTACAGGAAGATGACATTGCGCGCCCGGGCCGGATGATGCTGCACGCGCGGCGGCAAGCTATCCGACTTCGACGCGGCGGCTTCTGTCTCCTCGGCCAGAAGCGCGGCCAGTGCCACGGCACCAAAGCCATTCGCGCACGTCTGCAACATGTCGCGACGAGTCACAGGCTGAACGAAGCGGCCGCAATGCATGTCATTCTCCACTTTGTGGGCGTTCTCACTGGCGTGCGGGGCGAACGCCCTCCGGCTTGCCTGGATCGGTTCAACGAAGGTAGATGAACTCCTTGGCGTTCACCAGGGCATGGGCCAGGTCGGGCCAGGCGGACACACCCTCCTTGACGAACTCCTGGCACGCCTTCAATTCCTGGTCCGTGGGCGGGCGGCCATACGCTTCAAGATACATCGTCCGGATCTTCTCCTGCTCCGTCGATTCCTGGGCGAGGATGCGCTTGGCCCAGCGCTCGGCTTGCAGGTGCACGAATGGATCATTCAGCAGGATCAGCGCCTGGGCGGGCACGTTGGACACGGTTCGCTTGCCCACGGTGGAAAACGGAATGGGCGTGTCGAAGGCCAGCAAGAGCGACGACAGGAAGTTGCGGCGAACCGCCAGATAGACGCTGCGTCGCCCCTTGCCATCGAGCGGGCCGCTGGCCGGACGGCCACGCCCTTGCTGGAACTCGGACAGGTGGACGGGCACACTCGGTCCATACAGTTGCCGATCGAGCGTGCCGCCAAGCTGCAAGAGGGCATCGCGAATCGCTTCCCCTTCCAGGCGGCGGATCCTGGCCCGGTGCCAGAGCAAGTTCTCCGGATCGGCGCTGTCTGCCTTGCTGCCCGGCGTGGCCTCCATCTGGTAGGCGTTCGACAGCACGATCTGGCGAATCATCTTCTTGGTGGACCAGCCGCCCTGCACGAAGCGAACGGCCAGGTAGTCGAGCAGTTCGGGATGGGTGGGCCGCTCGCCCAGCACGCCGAAGTTATCGACCGAGGCCACGATGCCGCGACCAAACAGATGATGCCACAACCGATTGACCGCCACGCGGGCAATCAACGGATTGCGTTCGACATCGAGCATCTGGCGGGCCAGCTCCAGCCGCCCGCTGCCCTTCCGTACGGGCAACATGTCCGGCCCGGCGACCGCTTCGAGCAGTCGGCGCGGCACGGTTGGCCCGGGGGTCTTGTATGTCCCGCGCACGAAGACGTACTCGTCTTCGCCCGTGCCGTCCAGCAAGGCCAGGGCCAATCGTGATTTCTTCT
>JBFWSD010000017.1:0-16977 GCA_050248575.1 Gemmataceae bacterium | reverse complement strand
CGCAAGGGGCAGGCAACGGCGGCCAGCTCGGCGGCCAGTTCGGTCTGCAGGGTGGCGACACCAGCCAGCAGCTCATCCAGCTGATCATGGCGGTCGTCGGCCAGCCGCGTGACTGGGCTCCTCCGCAACAGAACGTCAACGGTGCCGGCGTCGGCGGTGCGGCAGCCAACTTCGTGGGTGGCGGCGGCTTCGCGGGCAACAACTTCGGTGGCGGCTTCGGCGGCATCCCGCCTGCGGCTGACCCGAACGCCGGCTACGGCGATCCCAACCAGGCCGGCTCGCTCGGCTACTACGCTCCGGCCCGTGCCCTGGTCGTGAAGGGTACCTCCCGTATCCACACTCGCCTGGGCGGCGGCCTCCTTGGCCCGCAGGCTCCGAATCCCGGCATGGATCTGCTCAACAAGGCTGAGCCCAAGCCTCTCCGCGACGGCGTCCTGGTCATCGGGCCGAAGAAGCCTGGTGTCAACGTCGCCGGCGCCAACGATGTCGCCAAGGACGATCCCAAGAAGGCTGATCCCAAGGACAAGCCCAAGACCGAGGTCGCCAAGAAGCCCGAGCCCAAGCCGGAAGACTGGCAGAAGGCCCTGGTCAATGGCGTCGAGGATCCTGGCCTGATCATCGCCACTGCCGATTACCTGGCCGAGATCAATCGCTACGACCAGGCGGCCGAGTTCCTCAAAGCCAACCTCCGCAAGGGCGTTGTCTCCAAGCCGTGGGTCTATGAAGCCCTGTCGCTGTCGCTCAAGCTCAGCAAGGGCTCCATCGAAGACATCGAACGGGCCGAGCTGTCGGTCGTCGACCTCGAACCGCAAGACGCCCAGGGCTACCTGAAGGCCTCGCAGGCGATGGCCGACAACAAACGCTGGGACCGTGCCGTGGCCTTCTGCAAACAGGCCTCGCTGCTCGACCCGAGCTCGCCCCGTCCGCTCGCCGACGGCCTCGTGTATGCCGAGAAGGCCCGCGACGTCGAAGGCATGGTCTGGGCCGCCAGCAACATCCTCTCCCGCGATTGGCCGGAAGAGAATGGCAAGCTGCACGACGATGCCCTCAGCCACCTCGATCGGCTCAAGAGCGTTCTCAAGGAAGCCAACGACAACGCCAAGGCCGAACGGATGGTCGAGGTCGTCAATGAAAACCGTCAGCGCGACTTGGTCGTCACCCTGACCTACCAGGGCGAAGCCGGCGTCGACCTCCTCGTCAAGGAACCGATCGGCACCGAGTGCTCCTTCCGGCAACGGCAGACCTCGGGCGGCGGCACCTTGCTGGTCGAGCCGCTGGCGCAGACCACCACGCAGACTTACATCGCCGCCGAGGGCTTCTCCGGCGATTACCAGATCACCATCCGCCGCGCCTGGGGCCGCCCGCTGGGCTCCAAGGCCACCCTCAAGGTCATCCAGTACCAGGGCACGCCGGATGAACAGATCGTCTTCTTGCAGACCATCGCCTTCGATGAGTCGCACACGCAAACCATCAAGCTGGGCAAGGGCCGCCGCACCTCGCTGGCCGAGGTCTCCCCGGACGCTCTCCGCCGCAGCACCACTCGCTACACCCGCCAGGATTCGGGTGAAGTGCTGGCCAAGCTTCGCAACCTGGTCAGCCCCGACACCAACTCCGACGCGCATCGCCCGGTGGTCAAGGGCGGCTTCACCAACCAGCTGGGCCGCCAGCAGGTGCAGTCGAATGGCCCGGCTCCGGTCGAGTTCCAGGGCCGCGGCAAGCCGCTCGTCGGCAACGCCGCCGACATGGCCGTCAAGCCGGTCGTCGATGAAACCGGTGTCGTGGGCGTCAAGCTCACGCCCATCTTCGAAACCTTGAAGCAGCGGCGGGCCAACCAGCCCCTCGTCCGCAACGCCGTCATCCCCGGCGCCCGCTGACCACCGCTGAACTAACTCTCAACCCGCGGGATCGCAAGGTTCCGCGGGTTTCTTGTTGCGCCTGTGCGGCGGTTCGTATAACAGCTCGATGTTGGGAGTTGGATACTCGGTGTTGGATGTTCGGATTCAGTTAGCCCAACTTCCACTCCCAGAGTCGAACGAAAGGCGGCCGCCACCATGAAGCGCAAGTTCACTTACGACTATCCCAGGCCGATGGTCACGGTGGACGTGGTCGTGGTCACGCGCGAGGCCGAGCCGCGCGTCTTGCTCATCCGCCGCAAGAACGATCCCTTCGCGGGCAAGTGGGCCATACCGGGCGGCTTTGTCGACATGGACGAACCTCTCGAAGCTGCGGCGCGCCGCGAGTTGCTGGAAGAGACGGGGATCAAGCTGGCCCGCTTGGAGCAGCTACACACCTTCGGCGACCCGAGCCGCGATCCGCGCGGCCGCACCATCAGCGTCGTCTATCTCGCGGAGGCCAACCCGAAGAAGCTTCATCCGGTGGGAGCCGACGACGCCGCCGAGGCGGGCTGGCATGCCCTCAAGCGGCCCCCGGCCCTGGCCTTCGATCATGCCGAGATCCTGGCCCTCGCCCGGCGCCGCCTCCGCGCCGCCGACAAACTGGCCTAGCGTCGAACGACCTGCCCCACCTATGATGTCGCCTCTTCCTGGTCTCCTTCCTGGCGGAAGGAGCAAGGGTGTGCGGCCGACCCACGGATGACGGCCTCGCGTCCATCTCACCAACGCATATGACGCAACCTTCTGCAAAGCTCCGGGTTCTGGGGAAGCTTGCCCTGTCCACGCCGATCCTGGTCATCATCGTGTTCTGCGCGCTCTGGACCGATGGGCAGCCCGACGTGGCGTGGAAGATCGACCCCACACAGCAGCTGCACGCACAGGCTCCGGACGATTTTGTCGGGCCGTTGCCCCCTGCGGCCGAGCAAAGCGTGGCCGAGCAGATCACCCGGCTGCAACGCTCGATCGATGCCGACCAGAAGTACGTCAACAACCTGAAGGCCGAGCTGGAAGACCCTGGCAGCGACTACCATCGCGCCGAGTCGCAGTTCCAGCAGCTCGATCTGAAACGCAGCGTGCTGGCCCGCGAAGTCCAGCGGTTACGCCAGGAGGGCAAGAAGCTCGAAGCCGACAAGCTCCAGGCCCAGTCTCCCTACCTGGAAGAGAACTGGCAGCTGGCCCGCGATCAGTTCAACCTGGCCATCCAGGAACGGCAGACGATCCAGGAAAAGATCGCGGCCCTGGATCAGAAGATTCAGCAAGAGAAAGCTGCCCGCGAGCGGCTGATGAGTGCGAAGCCGTCGATAGACGATACTTTTGTGGGGCCGCCGCGACCGGTGGACAACGGCTTCGTGGGGCCGCCCCGCCCTGCCGACCTGGTCGATCAGGCGGCGGTGCATACGGTGGTGCAACCGAAGGCCGAAGCGGCCGACAGCAAGCCGGCCAGCAAGGAACTGGTCCAGGCGCGCGAAGATGCCCGTCTCAAGAGCGAGGCGGCCCGCGAGGCCAGTGAGAAGGCGACCTCGGTCAATCAACGCCTCGAATCGCTGCGCAAGAATATCGAGCTCGAGCGCAAGCTGCTTGACACTGCCCGCCGCAAGGCCGATCAGCACCAGGCCATGCGCGTGAGCCTCGATAAGGAACTCAAGAAGAAGTTGATCGATGGGGCCGACAGGCAGGAAATCGAAGAAGTATCGCAACGCATCGATGAAGCGCAGCAGAAGTTCGTGGCCGCGCGCGGCGACGTGGCGCAGTCGTCGGATCGCCTGCACGAATTGCAAGCACAGCTGGGTGTCTTGCAGACCGAGCAGCTGGCTGCCCTGCAGGAAGCCGAGCGGGCCAGCCGCGAGGCGAAGGCTGCCGAAGAGAAGGTGACCGAACTGCAGAATCCGTTCACGCCCCACAACCTGGTGCAGTGGCTGCTGAATCATGGCGCGCGGTTGCTGGCCATCATCATCGGCATGCTGGTGCTCAGCCGCACCGTGCGTTTTTCGAGCGGCCGCATCGTGCAGGTGATGGCCAAGAGCGGCGAGCGCGGCACCAAGGAAGAACGCGAGAATCGGGCCCAGACGCTGGTGGGGGTGTTTCGCAACACGGCGGCCCTCATCATTATCTGCGGCGGCACGCTCATGCTGCTCGAAGAGGCCGGCATTCCCATCGTGCCCCTCATGGGCGGGGCCGCCGTGCTCGGCCTGGCCGTCGCCTTCGGCGCCCAGAACCTCATCAAGGATTACTTCTCGGGCTTCATGGTGCTGATGGAAGACCAGTACGGCATCAACGACGTCATCAAGGTCGGCGACATCTCGGGCAAGGTCGAGAAGATCACCCTGCGCGTGACGGTGTTGCGCGACATGGAGGGCACTGTCCACTTCATCCCGCACGGCTCGATCACCACGGTGAGCAACAAGACGCACGGCTGGTCACGCGCCTATTTCGAGATCGGTGTGGCCTACAAGGAAGACTGCGACGAGGTGATGCGCCTGCTCGTCGAGCTTGGCAAGGACCTGCGCAAGGACCCCAAGTTCAGCCGGCTGATCATGGAAGATCCGGAGATGCTCGGCGTCGATTCGTTCGGCGATTCGGCGGTGGTCATCAAGTTCTACATGAAGACCAGGCCGCTGCAGCAGTGGCCCGTGCGCCGGGAGATGCTGCGCCGCATCAAGAAGAAGTTCGACGAGCTGGGCATCGAGATCCCCTTCCCGCAGCGGACGGTGTATCACCGTCACGAGGGCGGGCTGCCCGCGGCCGAACTGGACGAGCACAACGAGGCCGCCGCCTGAGAATCAAAACTCACTTCCACTTGAGCGAGGAGCGTCAACTCCAGCGCCACTCACATCGACCTTGCGCAGCGATTTGCCCAGCGTTCACGTCCAGATTGGCCTGGAATCAAAAGGCCATCCGCCTATGATGCCGCCGCGGTTGGGGTGAAGGGGCTGCCCCGCTCGTTGCAGGCCTCTCATTCGTCTTCGTTCTCATCGATCGGGCTCGTGAATTCAGGCAGATTCCACAGATACAGGAAGGTAGTCATGTCTTCACCGATTTTCATCGCGCTGACCGTTTGCGCGGTCTGGACTGCTCAGGAACCGGAGACGCCGAAGACACAGGTGGCCCAGGCGGCGCCACAGCCCGTGGCCCCGAAACCTGCCGATCCAGCTAGCCCGACCGCTGCCGAGCAGATCACCAAGCTGCAACGGACCATCGAAGCAGATCAGAAGCACCTCGAGCGCCTTCAGGTCGAACTCAAGGATCCGGCAAGCGACTACAACCAGGCCGAGGTCAAGTTCAAGGATCTCGACGAGAAGCGGGCGGAACTCAAGAAACAAGAAGAACAGCTCCGCAAGGACGGCAAGAAAGAAGAGGCCGACAAGCTCATCGCCGATTCCGCGTCCCTGGAAGAAAGCTGGAAGCTCGCCAAGGATCAGTTCAACCTGGCCATCCAGGAGCGACAGACAATCCAGGAGAAGATCGTTGCGCTGGAGAAGAAGATTCAGCAAGACAAGGTGGCCTTCGACAAGATGACGGGCGTGAAGAAGGACAAGCCGCCGGTGGCGGCACCGGTGCCGGCTGCGACGCCGGAAGGGCAGCCCGCAGCCGTACCTGTTCCGGCAGCCTCGCCGGCCGCAGCCCCCGCGCCGGCTCCGGCGCCTGCTCCGGCAGCGGAAGCAAGCACGCCAGTGCCTCCCGTCTCTCCCGCCGCTGCAGTTATTCAGGGGCCGGCAGCCCCTGCCCAGGTAGCCGCGCCGCCAGCGGCGACTCCTGCCAAGGCCGAGGAGAAGCCGGTCAGCAAGGAACTCGTGAAAGCCAAGGAAGATGCCAAGGTCAAAGAGGAAGCGGCCCGCGAGGCCACCGAGAAGGCTCAGTCCCTGACCGAACGCCTCGAGTCGCTGCGCAAGAATATCCCCCTCGAACGCAAGCTGCTCGACACGGCCCGCCGCAAGGCGGATCAGTGTCAGGTCATGCAAGCCAGCCTCGACAAGGAGCTCAAGCAAAAGCTGGTCAGCGGGGCCGACGAGAAGGAACTCACCGCCATCTGGCAAAAAATCGACGAAGCAGAAGGCGAATTCCTCGAAGCTCGTAGTGATGTGTCGCAAACCTCCGATCGGTTGCATGAGCTCCAGGCCCAGCTCAGTGCCTTGCAAGGCGAGCAGCTCGACGCTCTGCGCGAAGCCGATCGCACCACCAAGGAAGCCAAGGCAGCCGAGGCCAAGGTCGCCAGGCTGCAGAATCCGTTCACGCCGCACAACATTCTGCAGTGGATTCTGAATCATGTGGCCCGGTTGATGGCCATCGTCATCGGCATGTTCTTGTTGCGGCGCATGGTCAAGATGTCGAGCAGCCGCATCGTGAAGGTGATGGCCCGCAGTGGAGAGCGTGGCACGCGAGAAGAGCGCGAAAACCGGGCCCAGACGCTGGTCGGCGTGTTCCGGAACAGTGCAGCCCTCATCATCTTCACGGGCGGCACGCTCATGCTCTTTGATGAGGTCGGCATTCCGGTCGTGCCCTTGATGGGTGGTGCCGCCGTGCTCGGCCTGGCCGTGGCCTTCGGCGCCCAGAACCTCATCAAGGACTACTTCTCCGGTTTCATGGTCCTGCTGGAAGATCAGTATGGCATCAATGATGTGGTCAAGATCGGCGATATCGCCGGGCTGGTCGAGAAGATCACCCTGCGCGTCACCGTCCTCCGCGATTTACAGGGCACCGTGCACTTCATCCCGCACGGCGCCATCGACAAGGTGAGCAACTTGACCCACGGCTGGTCGCGGGCCTATTTCGAGATCGGCGTGGCCTACAAGGAAGACTGCGACGAGGTGATGCGGCTCCTCGTCGAGCTCGGTAAAGACCTGCGCAAGGATCCCAAGTTCAGCCGCCTCATCCTCGAGGATCCCGAGATGCTGGGCGTCGACGCTTTTGCCGACTCGGCCGTGGTCATCAAGTTCTTCATCAAGACCAGGCCGCTCCAGCAGTGGACGGTGCGCCGCGAACTCCTCCGCCGCATCAAGAGAAAGTTCGACGACCTCAACATCGAGATCCCCTTCCCGCATCGCACCGTTTACCACCGCCACGAAGGGGCCGAGGCCCAGATCGAAGACATGGGCATGCGCAAACGCGCCGGCTGACGCCCTCGATTGCGTTGAAGCCGGTGGTCGAAGCGCAAGCAGACCATCGGCTTTTTCGCGACCTCTCGGCTTTGCCGCTACATTGGTGAAGGGTAAGCAGACGTCAGCGGGCAACTCTGCGCACACCGAGGGTGCGGCGGACCAGCGTGCGGAAGTCTTCGGCGGGCCCGGAAAGATGCGCTCCCTTGCGGGTGATCAGCACGATGGGCAGATCTTCCTCGCGCGGGCCAAACGGGCGGCGCTTGATTCCCTCCACTCCCTGGATGGCGGCGCTGCTGAGATAGCGGACGGCGCAGCCCACTCCCATGCTCACATAACGCAGCATCATCTCGAGATTGTCGCTCTCCATCACGGCGTGCAGCCGCTCGACGGGCACGTCGTGCCGGCGCAGGATCCGTTCGAAGGCCTTGCGGGCATGCGTCGCTTTCGACGACAGGATTATCGGATGCTCGAGCAGATCGGCGGGCCGTACCTGCTTCTGCCGCGCTAGCGGATGATCGGCCGAGGTGAGCAGCAAGAGCGACAGGTCGAAGAGCCGCTCGTAATCGAGGTGCGGGCTGAAGGGCTCATCCCGGTCGCGGGGCAGTACGCCGAGATCGGCCTCGCCGCGCTCAACGGGCCGGAGCGCATCTCCCAGCATGCCGGCGCGCAGGTTCAGCCGCACTGTCGGATGCGACCTCGTGAACTGCTGGATAGGACGGTGCAGATGATACGAGAAGAGATAGGTGGTGCTGCTGACGGTGAGTTGCCCGGGCTGTTCGGCGCGACGGGCGGCAAACAACTTGCCCAGCGAATCGAGCGCCCCTACTTGAGGCTGAATGATTTCGAGCAACAGCTTGCCGTCAGGGGTAAGCTCCACGGAACGGCCCCGCCGTCGCACGAGTGTTGCCCCCAGCAAGCGTTCGAGGGCGCGGACTTGTTGCCACACCGCCGAGGCAGTCAGCCCCAGTTCCTTGGCCGCGTTGGCAAAGGTTCCTTCGGTGGCTACCCAGCAAAAACTCCGCAACTGCGGTAACTGCAGGTCCTTGTAGCGGTAGCTCAGCCCCATGCGACAGGCTCACAGGATGTGCATGATGTCGCCGTCCTTGACCTCGTAGGTCTTGCCCTCCAGGCGATAGACGCCGTGGGTCTTGGCTTCCTTCAGGCTGCCCACCTTCTTGAAATCGTCGTAGGCGACCACCTCGGCGCGGACGAAGCTCTTGGCTAGGTCGGTGTGGATCTTGCCAGCGCCCGTGACGGCATCGTCTCCCTTGGCGATGGTCCAGGCGCGGCACTCGTCTTCGCCGATCGTGAAGAAGACCAGCATGTTCATGGCGTAGTAGATGTTGCGCAAGACATCTCCGCGCGAAGAGTCGCCCAGGCCCAGTTCGTCCTTGAAGGTCTTGCGGTCTTCTTCCGAGAGTTCTTCGAGTTCCATTTCGAGCTTGGCCGGGGCCGCGATCGCCTCGGGCGCCAGCTCCTTCAACTTCGCGGGCAACGGCTTGCCCACCAGTGCCTCGCTGCAGTTGACCAGCGCGAACTGCGGCTTGAGCGTCAGCAGCTGGAAGCTGCGCACGGCCTTCTCTTCCTCCGGTTTCAGTCCCATCGCGACCGCGGGCAAGTTCTGCTCGAATCCTTCTTGTAGCCTCTGCAAGAGCGTCATTTCGTGCTGATCGGCTTCCTTTTCCTTGGCCGGCTTGGCCTTCTTGAGCTGGTCCTTCAGGCGGTCGATGCGATTCGTGACGACTTCGAGGTCGGCGAAGAGGAGTTCTTCGCGGAACTGGACGAGCTCGGCGGCCACGTCGCCGTCGCCATAGCCGTTGAGGACGATGAGCAGCCCGTCGGAATCGCGCAGGATGGCCAGCCGGCGCGGGTTGTCCTTGCGCTCGCCAGTCATCAGCCCGGGAGTGTCGAGGAACTCGAGGGTGGCAAACGTCGTCTTCTTCGGCTTGAAATGGGCCGAGAGCCAGTCGAGCCGTTCGTCGGGTATTTTGGCCATGCCGAGCTGGCCGTGCTGAGCCTTGCCCGGGTCCGGCTTGACGCTGGTCAGCCAGTGGAAGACGGTGCTCTTGCCCGCGAGCGCGAATCCTGCAATGCCGACTTTCATTCCGTGTCGTCCGTAGTCCGTGGTCCGTGGTCCGTGGTGCTGAGGATTATCGTACAATCTGAAAAGATGGATTCGAGAGGGAATGCACGGACTGCGGGCCACGGGACCACGGACGCTTGCGATGTGTGACGAGTGGATGCCAGGCATCGATCTGTCGATCACGCGGCAGCAGTTCGAGCAGCTGCCCCGCAATGCAGCCTACCGCTACGAGTTCTTGCAAGGGCAGGCCTATCTCACGCCCCGGCCGAAGCACTATCATGCCATGTTGAAGCTGAAGCCGGCCGAGCCGGGCATCCCGGCTGCATGCCCCGACGTGACGGTGAGACCGGTGGTCGAGGGCGAACCGGCCGGGCTGGCGCCGTTGTTTGAACGAGCCTTCAGCACGATGCAGCCCTTTGGCTCGCTCGATTGTGCGACCAGGCTGGAGGCGGCCCGCACCGTGCTCGAGCGCACGCGCAAGGGGGGCGACGGTCCGTGGATTGCCGATGCCAGCTTCGTTGCGGAACGGGAAGCCAAGCCTGTGGGGGCCATTCTCATCACGCTGCTGCCCGGCGGCAACCCGGAGGGGCACGACTGCTACTACTGGCACGAGAACCCGCCCGACGACGCCATCGACAGATGCCTGGGCGTCCCGCATCTCACCTGGATCTTCGTGACCCCCATGTCGGCGGGCCGCGGCGTTGGCAGCCTGCTCTTGGCCCATGCCGCAAACCGACTCGTGGAAAGAGGCTTCACCCGGCTGCTCAGCACATTTCTGCTGGGCAACGATTCCAGCATGCTCTGGCACTGGCGCAACGGTTTCGAGTTGCTGGCCTACCCGGGCTCGCAGCGGATGATTCTTGCCATCAAACGACGCCAGCGGGGCAGCTGAACACGCTACCGCGGGTCAGCTGCCGGCGGCCTGCGATGGCTGCGCCATCCGGAGTGCCACCAAGCGACCTTTATTGACGGGACGCGGTGCCTGCGGTGTGCAGTCATGCTGAAAGAAAGGGGAGACATCTGGTGCTGCTCGCAATCCGACTCGGTGAAGGATGAGTTTGACGAGCTGCTTCAAGACGAACTTGCACGAAAAGAAAGTATACAGAAAATTACTTCGAAGGACTCTGTACTTCATTTCGATCGATTCCCCTGTCACGTACACCGGGGCAACCGCTGTCTTTTCCTTCAGGCGGATGTATTCCAGGTAGAGGTCTTGGCTGAGGGACCTCCACATACGCAACTCTTCCTCAAGCTCCTGTACATGTTGACGCTGGCTAACGTCCATGTTGCTCTCCTAAGCCATCAGGGCACGAAGTAATCTTGCGCGGACTGTGGGCCACAAGAACTCTTTCGACCCAGCTTCAAAAGCTCGTTGCCCCATCTCTGCAAATTTGTCGCGGTTCTGCATGGCCCAGACAAGACCTTGGCTGATCTCGGCAGGTGAGTTGTCCCTGAGGACATAACCGATCTGGTTCTCCCGGACTAGCCGCGCCTGCTCTTCCAGGGGGGCAGTAATAATCGGAATCCCGGCCAGCATATACTCGATAAACTTATTGGCCAAGCACACTTTGACATTCAGAGCAGTGGGACACTCGTGAGCGTGAATGCCAATCTCGGCCTCTTCGCGAATGGCGCTGATCAATTCGTTGGCCGAAGCAAGCGGCAGCACCCGAATTCGTCCGCGAATGCCAAGCGCGGAAGCCTGCTCCAGCGCCGCATCCAGCGTTTCAGATGGGAAACACCGCAAGATTAATTCGGTGTCCGGAGTCAATGCGACTGCCTCGACAATCTTGGCGAGCCCACGCCACGGGTCGCTGGCACCGTGGTAGTACACGCGCAGCGGACCGTGCGATGGTCGCGCCGCCGGCAGGGTTATTTCTTTTCCAAGCCCGACACAATTGGGTACCCAGATCACTTCACACTTGGGCTGGTACGTCTTGCGCATCCACTCGACGTGCGATCGACTGACACCGAATATGGTGTGTACTTCACTGACCAGGCTCCGTTCGAGCAGCGCCATTGACTGTTTCCAGAGCGCTGTTTGGTGCCCTGGTGCCATGTCATAATAAATCTCATGGGCGTCAAATATCACGCGGCTGCCGTTTTTCAACTTGTGCGCCACCCCTGCCGGCAGAGAGAGCAGGTCATTGCAATACACGCAATCCGCTTCCATGTCACAGACATATTCCGCCCATTGCAACATCAGTTCGAATGCGTGCAATGACTCCTGGTATTCGTCAAGAACAGAAGCAGCCTCGCGGCATATTGGTTCAAACCCGTCCCACCATCGCTGACTGAGTTGGTGGCGCTGAATGCGCCGGCTCATTGACATCACTTCATCCAAAGACTCAGGGAACGCAATCGCCGCAGGAAAGGCCGCAAACACGTGTCCAGTCAATCCCAGACGATCGCAGAGCCCCCGGATCTTGTTGGGATCGAGGCTGAGATGCTTGGGCTCCCAAAAACTCATTTCCATGCCTGGGGCGGCATATCCTGCAACTGCTTTCGGAAACGGCATGGCGACGACTTTGACTTGATGGCCTTGCTCCAGCATCGCTTGGATGTGCCGTTTTACTCGATTGTCGTGCTGCAGGTTGTTGTCGATGAGGACGAGAATCTTCAACGCAACCTCCTCGGCAAATCGCGGATTCGCCCTCGGATGACTTCGATGTTTCCTGTGAGGCGAGCCACCGCAACGTCGCAAGCCTGAAGGGAAGGGAAGGTGTCTGGCGGCCAACAATCAAACTCAGTTATCTCGCGCGGCTGCTCGCTCTTATGATGGCTCGCACGTGGGGAAGCATCGCATCCCCGTGGTGGATTGTCAATATCAACCGGAATGGGTGGTTATCAACATTCTCCCGCTAGATTTCAGCATGTTCTGCTCCGCAATCAGCCTCGGTTCTCGCGCGAACAATTCGAGGCCATCCACTGGGCCGATCGGTCACAGCAGTCGCCTCGATACGAACACCGCTTGACATCAGTCGCTCATGCGCTATATGACATTCCGCAGTCTTGCCACCTTTTGACTCCAATCCTCACCCATGCGACCCGTATCACCTTCGGTAATGACCAGGCGGAGTCCCCCATGCGATTTGTATTGCATTTGATTCATCGGTCCTGGAAGCGCTGGGAACACTACTGGACCGGGCCAGGCTTCCATTGGAGCTATGGAATTTGCCGCATTGCGCTGGGGCTGATCTTCATTCAATTGATCTCCGCATTTCCCGCAGACTACCAGAGCCACCTGGAGTCGCGCAACGCGAACCTTTACAATCCCGTTGGCATCCTCCGGCTGTTCGGGCCGACGTTGCCTGATGCGAGCTTCTTCCAGGGATGTAGAGACACCCTCACGGTAACTGCCTGGCTCGTGCTAGTTGGGCTGTTTTCACGGCTCAGCATGGCCGTCACCGTCTTTTGCTTGCTGTGCCTGTGTAGTTTGACCTACAGTTTCGACGTGGCTTGGTGTCATGGCTTTCCCCCGGTCCTGCTCCCAGCCATTGCCATGTTGTTTGGCCCACGAAGCACCATCTCCATTGACCAAGTCGCTCGGCTTGCCGTTGCCCGGCTGCGACAGGGCCCAACCTCTTCGTTAAGCAGCCAGCTCAATGGCGCACGCGGGCCGGTACTGCTGGCACAGCTAGCCGTCGCACTGGTCTTCTTCAATGCCGCGGCTTTCAAGATCTATCTGACTAGCCACGAGCCCTTTGCCTGGGTTTACTCCGACAACATGCGAAATATCTTGCTGTTGCAGTACTGGGTGCTCGATGAACCACTGCCCTCGACATTGAATTTCGTTGTCAGTCATTCCTGGGCCTACAAGGCCATGGCACTGGGGAACATCGTGGCGCAGTGCACGCCGATCCTGGCCTGCTTCCTGATTCGCTGGCCGCTCCTACGCGCCTGCTGCGGGCTGGTCTTTATCACGGAAGTGGCCCTCCTTGATGCCGTGATGGGCTTGCCAAATCCGATCTGGTTCTATTTGTTTGCCTTTTTTGTCGACTGGGATCGGCTGTTCCAGTGGCTCGGCACGCGTCTGAAAGTGCGTCTGCCAGTCTCGGCACTACCCGACCAGCCCGCCCGCTGGATGCCCATTACACAGACAGTGTGGGCTTCCTTGTATCTTTCCTTTTACTTGTACGTGGCTTTCTTGCATGGCGCGGAGCAGCGGCGCTACACTTTTCCATTTACAGCCTTTCCAATGTACAGCAGCGTCATGGCCAACAAACCCTATGGAGCGCATCTTCCATACCATCTTTATGGCTCGGTCTGGGAAATCGACGCCGATCCTCCGATCACCCGGGAACAATTCAACCCGATGTGGCGGTCGTATTACTCGGCCCCATGGTATACTCCCGATATGCATGAAAGGGCAATGGCGGTCAAAGCTTTTCTGGAAAGCAGATGCAAGACGCGAATCTCCGGAATGCGCATCCAAAAGACTCTCTATCAAATTCCAAAATACCCGGACCCCACTTGCAAACCAGTAGTCGGCGGTCTCGTCTATTGCTTCGCTGACAGTGGCCACTGTTCTTTGTCGGCAACACTCGAGACAGACACCAGCAATCCGGCACGTCCCCTTTGCCTGAATATCCAGCAAACCGGATTGCGTGAACCTCAATACCGCTGCGCCTTTTATTCAGTCGACCCCAGCGTCAAGGAAAACGTTGATTCGGTCGCCGCGACAGCCATCGAGGGGGAATGGAGAAAGAACCGATTCTATTTTGCAAAACCGGCCCCAGGAATGCTGTTCTTGGTGATCTTCGTCCGCGACCAGGCTCTGGGAAAAGACGAGGTTCGCTTCGCCGGACCGATTCTCTATTGATGACATTCGCTCAAGTGGGCGCAAGGAAGGAGTCCCAGCAATGTGTGGAGTCGCCGGTCATGTCTGGAAAGACCCCGAGCGTCCTGCCAACCAGGATGTGGTCGAGGCAATGTGCCAGATCATGTTCCATCGTGGACCGGATGGCGGAGGCGTATATGCGGACGGGCCGGTCGCTCTTGGCCATCGACGGCTCGCCATCCTTGACCTGACCGACGCGGGCGCACAGCCGATGGTCAGCAACGATGGACGCTACGTCATCACGTTCAACGGCGAGATCTACAATTACGTCGAATTGCGAGAACAGCTCCGCCAGCAGGGCTGTCGCTTTCATACGCAAACCGACACCGAAGTCATCCTCGAAGCCTATCGTAGCTGGGGAGCCGATTGTGTGCAGCGTTTCAACGGCATGTGGGCATTTGTCATCCTGGATCGTCAGGCGGGTGAGCTATTCCTGTCGCGCGACCGTATCGGCATCAAGCCGCTGTACTATTCCGTCAACCCGGCAGCGTTCCTGTTTGCCAGCGAGATCAAGGCGCTGCTCCTGGCCCAGCCGGAGCTGCGTTCGCCGCGTCTGAGTTACGTCGCCCGGTCTCTTGCCAGCGGCGCGTTCAACGATAGTGCCGACACGCATTTCCGCAACATACAACTCCTGCTGCCGGCACACAACGCGCGCTATCGACTGGCGGACGGGTCACTGCAAACCTGGTGCTACTGGTCCGTCAACCCTGAAGAGTTTGCGCAACGCTGGCTCCGTGGCGATCCTGTGAGCGCGCTTCGGGAACTCATCGAATCGGCCATTCGCCTGCACGTCCGCGCCGATGTTCCGGTGGGCACTTGCCTTTCGGGCGGCGTCGATTCCAGCACCGTGGTGGGCTGGATGTCGCGACTGCTCGACCACCCCGTGCACACCTACTCTGGCCTCTATCCCGATCCAGCCTGCAACGAAGAATTCTATGTCGACCTGGTGAATCGAGCCAACAACGCGATTGCCGGTCCGGTCCGTCCCGAACCGAACGGGACCCTTGTTGACGATCTGGAGTCGATCACGTGGCACCAGGACGTTCCGACCGCGGGCCCAGGCCTGATAACTCAGTTCCATGTCATGCGCCGCGCCTGCCAGGATGTGAAGGTCGTGCTAGACGGGCAAGGCTGCGATGAGCTGTTTGCCGGCTATCTCTTCTATTTCGCCACGCACTTCGAGGATCTGCTCAAGGAACGCTCCTTGGCTGGCCGTATCCGGTCGGCGTGGTTGCTGTTCTCGATCTGGCGACTCTGGGGCATGAAGATGGTGCCCGCAGGAGTCGCACCAAAAATACTGGGTAACCTTCCCGGCAGGCTGCTTGCGCGTGCCTTCCGTTCAGCGCCCACACTTTCCGGTTTTGATCTGGTTCACCCGGGCTTGAAGGAGTTCGAGGCGAGCGACCCCATACAACCGACGTTCACGCGCGTGCTGCCCGGTGAGCTTGCCAACCTGTGCCACCAACAATCCACGTGTTCGTCGCTGCCGGCATTACTGCATTACGAAGATCGCAACTCGATGGCGTTTTCGATCGAAGCGCGCGTGCCCTTCCTCGACTACCGTATTGTCGAGTTTGCACTGGCCTTGCCGTCCCACTGGAAGATTCACGGGTCCTGGACGAAGTACGTCTTGCGGCGGGCCGCGGCCCCTGTCCTGCCCAGGCAGGTTACCTGGCGCCGCAGCAAGATGGGCTACCCCACTCCCATGGATCGCTGGCTGCGAAACCCGAACGAACATTCTCGCATTCACGATTTGCTGTTCTCGTCCTCGTCCGTTCAGCGCGAATACCTGGACCCCGTCAAGCTCCGCGCGATGTGGCAGCAGCAACTCGCTGGCCAAGACCACAGCTGGGCACTCTATCGGGCCTTGACACTGGAATTGTGGTCGCGCATGTTCATCGATCAGTTGAAACTTGACAGTCCCAACGTTGCTCGTCCGTCGCCACGATATCGTCGTTCCGCTTGACGGTCCGGCGCAGCTTATTGCGGCGGGACACCCACTTTGGGAGTGTGTTGCCCGAGCGGGCCGCTGGCAGGATAGAGCAAGAAATCGGGCTTGCCCGGATCGGCGGGCAAGGCGGGGAAATCGATGATAATGGTGTGCAGGTTGAGAGTCCCTTCTGCCGAGTAAGGATCGCGGACGTTGTTCGCTGTCTTCATCAATTCCTTCAACTCCTTGGGACTGGTCGACCAGACCGCGGCGTCCCACCACCAGCCCTTCCAGGGCACGTGTCCGGCCTTGTGAGTACCAAGTTCCCTGGCGGGCGACCAGGAGTTGTCGTCGAAGCCGGTGCCCTGCCAGCCCGCCGTTTCGGAGTTGGACGTCTTCCACGAGGCGTCGCTGCCAACCTTGATCTGGGGATTTCCGGTGAACTGGCAATCGAGTTCGGCGATGAGGCCCGCCGGCCCGGCCGAGTTTTCGCACTCGACGGCGATGACGTTGTTCCCCTCTTTCAGATGGGGTTTGACGTTGTAGGTGAGGACGCGATTAATGCCGCTGGAGCCGACCAGCGCGCCGTTGACCCACACCGTGAACTTGTCATCGGCGCCAATATCGAGGGGGGATGATGTGATCGGCTTGTTCGGCAGCCTGAAGCTCTTGCGAAAGTACCGCTTTCCCGAAGGCGCCGACTTGTGAGGCTCGCCCGAGTCGGGAAACCAGATCCATTTGCCCGCCGAGTTGTCGGGCTGCTTCTTGGGTGGATCGAAGCGCAAACTGGCCAGCCCGTTGCACCTGCTGAACAGGTTGTTCTGGATGGTCAACGAGTTGGGATCGATGTAGTTGAGCCCGTCCTCCAGGTAAAAGGCGTGGGTCAGCTGGCAAAAGGTGTTGCCGTCGATCGTGAGCTGCACGCTGTGACGCGGCGAGCTGGTCTTGTACTGAAAGCCAATCGCATTCTGAAAAAAGCGATTGTGGGTGAACGTGCACTTCTCGGTGCGGCCATCGATCACCACAGCGCCTTGAAAAGGCCCTTCGAAGCGGCAGTCCTTCACCACCAGGTTGCGGGTTGGGCTGATCATCTTGGGGTTGCCCGCGACCAGGAGGGCAGCGTCTTTCGATTTGTC
>JBFWSD010000016.1:0-17017 GCA_050248575.1 Gemmataceae bacterium | reverse complement strand
GGGAGAGGCTGCTGACCAAGCCGCCGGGGATGTATATCGCCATTGTCTTGTGCAGCTTGCCCGTGGGGCAAGTGACCGACTGGACGGCGCGCTTGCCCGCGGCGCTGGCGGCCACGGGCAGCGTTCTTTTGCTCGGCTGGTATGTGCGCCGCCAGCTTGGCACGATGGCGGGCGTGCTGGCCGTCTTGCTCACGCCTCTCTCACTCGCCTGGCTGGACAAGGCCACCGCCGCCGAGATCGACATGCTGCTCGTGTTCTGGGTCGTCGCCTCCATCGTCTGTTTCTTGCGTGGTATGGAATGTGTCGAGGAGACTGACCAGCAGGATCCGTCGCCGCCACTCACCTGGTTCGCGCTCGCCTATCTAAGCCTGGCACTTGGCTTTCTCACCAAGTGGACGTCGCCGATCTTCTTCTTCGGGACATTGCTGCCGTTTCTCTACTGGCGCGGCCAGCTCCGGTTGCTGATTCGACCGATCCACCTCGTGTCAGTTGTTCCCGCCGTGGCGGTGATCGGGGCCTGGGTGTGGCTCACGGCCGACCGCGTCGGCTGGGAGACGCTGTACACGCAAGTGAGTCAAGAATGGCTCGGGCACGTCCGCCCCAGCCATCATCATCGAAGCTACCCGTGGGGCGAATCGCTGATCTATCCCTGCCGCGTCTGGCTGGCGGCGTTGCCGGTCTCGGTATTTGCGCTGTTTGCGTTCAAATTGAATCCGAATCAACTCGCCGCCGGAGAAGCGCGAATGCGGCAGGTTTACCTCTGCTGGCTTGTCTTCCCGCTCTTGTTCTGGACGATCTTTCCCGATCACGACGTAAGGCAGAGTCTGTCCTTGTTTCCGGCTATTGGCGGGCTGGCCACGCTGACGTGGCGGCGCTGGCTGGCGCCAGCGCATGCTCGTCGCTTGTGGTCGCCGTCTGTTGCCCTCGTCGCGCTCATCGTCAGCTGGCTGATCGTGAAGCTGGCCTTCGTACATGTGGTGATGCCGATACGCACGCATGAACGGCAGCCCCGCCTGAAGGGGGAACTGCTGGCCCGGCATGTGCCCGCGGGGGCCACGCTCTATCTCGATCGCCTGAAAGATGATGGGCTGCTTTTCTACTACGGCCGGCCCACCGAACGGCGGGCCAATCTGACTCAACTCACTTTCCCTTCTCGTCCGATTTACGCTATCCTCACGGAGCACGAGTACCGACAGCGCAGCGCTACCTGCCAGCTCGTGATCTGGCTGCACGATCAGCAAGGGGAGCCAATCGTGCTCGTGCGTCTCGAGGGATGAGCCCCATGTGGCCGCGCTTGCCCGATGGCGTCAAGCTCCTGAGCGTCAGCCAGCTCACCCACAACATCAAGGGGGTGCTGGAAGAGGGCTTCGCGCGCGTGTGGGTCAGCGGGCAGATCTCCAACTATCGCCGTCAATCTTCCGGGCACTGCTACCTGACCCTGAAAGACGAGCAAGCGCAATTGAAACTGGTCATCTGGCGGCAGACGGCCTTCCGCCTTCGCATCGAACCGCGCGACGGGCAAGAAGTCATCGTCAGCGGCCGGCTCAGCCTCTATCCGCAGCGCGGCGAATATCAGCTGGTCGTCGATCAGTATCTGCCCAAGGGGATCGGGGCCCTGGAGCAAAAGTTCCGCGAGCTGCGCGATCGACTCGAGCGGCTTGGCTTCTTCGCGCGCGAACGCAAGAAAGCGCTGCCCGTGTTGCCGGCGCGGGTGGCACTGGTCACGAGCCCGAGCGGGGCCGCCGTCCGCGATATCCTCGAAGTGCTGGCGCGGCGCTGGCCCGCCGCCGAGATCTGGCTGTGCCCGGTCCGCGTCCAGGGGGAAGGGGCCGCCGAGGAAATCGCCGGGGCCATCCAGCTGCTCAATCGCCTGAATGCCGTGCGACACCGTGTAGATGTGATGATCGTGGGCCGCGGCGGCGGCAGCCTCGAAGACCTCTGGGCCTTCAACGAAGAATGCGTCGCGCGGGCCATTCACGACTCGGCCATCCCGGTGGTCAGCGCCGTGGGGCACGAGGTCGATGTCACGATCGCCGACCTGGTCGCCGACCGTCGCGCGCTCACACCCAGCGAAGCCGCCGAGCTTGTTGTTCCCAGCCGCCCTGAACAGGCCGAACGCCTGGAGCGGCTCGAAAGCAGGCTGCGCTCGATGATTCGCTATCGGCTCGACCTGGCCCGCCGCAACCTCGACGGACTGGCCGAACGCCGCGTGCTCAAGCAGCCCTTCGAGCGGCTGCGCGAACGAGAACGCCGCCTCGATGACCTGGCCGAACGGCTGCAACGGGCCACTACCCAGCTTGTCGAGAGTCAAGGGCAGCGGATGGCCGCACTGGCGGCGCAGCTCGAGTCGCTCAGTCCCTTGAACGTACTGGCCCGGGGCTATACTCTAACGTGTAAAGAGTCTGCCCAGGAGATGTTACGACGAGCCGACCAGGTCCAGCCCGGCGAGCGCATCGTCACCAGGCTGGCCCACGGACGCCTCGTCAGCCGCGTTGAAGAGACGCATCCCGAAGGATGAGCAATCCGAACAGCGGCGATGAACTGACCTACGAAAAAGCTCTGGCCGAGCTCGAGCAGATCGTGCGCGATCTCGAGGAGGGCCGCTCCGGGCTCGAAGAAAGTCTGGCCCAGTACGAGGCCGGCGTCTCCCTGCTCAAACGCTGTCACCAGCAACTCCAGCAAGCCGAGCAGCGCATCGCCCTCTTGACGGGCATGAATGCCGAGGGCAAACCGATCACCCGCCCGTTCGCTCATGCCGCGTCGGCCGAGCAAAGCGCGGCGCCGGCACCGCCCGCCACGGCCAGCAAACCCGCTCCCCCACCGCCGCCGCCGCCGCCCGCTCCCGCGCGTCGGGCTGCCGAGGAAGAGGCTCCGCCAGCGCCGCCGGCTCGTCCCGCACGTGAAGCGCCGGCCGTCGACGCCCAACCGAAATCCAAACCGGCAGGAGGCCTGCTGTGGGATTGACCGTGACGCCGCAGGGCGACGTGCAGACCTGCCTGCAAGAACGCCGCACGCGCGTGGAAAACTGGCTCGGCGATTATCTGAAGCCGCGTGAAGGCTGTCCCGCCGCGTTGCTCGAAGCCATACGCTACAGCTTGCTCGCGCCGGGCAAGCGCTTGCGGCCGATCCTGGCCATGTTCGCAGCCGAAGCGGGTGGCGTCAGCATCGAGCGGGCCCTACCCGCGGCTGCCGCCGTCGAGATGGTGCATGTCTACTCGCTGATCCACGACGATTTGCCCGCGATGGATGACGATGACCTGCGCCGCGGGCAGCCCACCTGTCACAAGAAGTTTGGCGAAGCCCTCGCCATCTTGGCCGGGGACGCACTCCTGACGCTCGCCTTCCAGGTGCTGGCCGAGCAATATCCGCCCGCCACCAGCGCGGGCTGCTGTTTCGAACTGGCCCGGGCCGCGGGCGCCTGCGGCATGGTGGGCGGCCAGGTCGATGATCTCGCCATGGAGAAGCTGCCCGCCTCGTCGCGGCAGCCAGAAGACGCCGAGCAGTTGCTCGAACGCTTGCATGCCCGCAAGACGGGTGCGCTCTTTCGCGCCAGCTTGCGGCTGGGGCTCTGGGCTGCGCAAGGAGAAAACGCGGGCGGCCCGGACCGTGAGCTGCTCGACCGCCTCGATGTCTTTGGCCGCTGTTTCGGGCTCGCCTTCCAGATCAGCGACGATCTGCTCGATGTCGAAGGGCACGCGGACGATACGGGCAAGCGCGTCAACAAGGACGCGGCGCGGGGCAAGCTGACCTATCCCGAGCTGTGGGGAATCGACGAGAGCCGTCGTCGCGCTGCCGAACTATGCCAAAAAGCTTGTGACAGTGTGGCGCCGCTCGGGCAAGCGGGCAGCTACCTGGCCGCCCTGGCCCCGTTGCTGGTTCACCGCAAGAGCTAGGGAGGGGCCGGGTTTCGGCATTCGTATTGACAGAATTTGCAAGTTAAAGCATTAAAGGAGTTAGCTTTCTCCAGATTAGGGCGTTCTCCCGCTTTCCCCAGACGGTGCGCGGGAAAGGTGGAACCTTCAGCACCGCAGTGGCAGCGGGCACGCCGGGGTAGGGTGGTTACGAGGTTTCGATTTTGATTCGATTGGACCTTGGCTAGTCGCGGAAACCCGTTATCGGCCTCGCCTTCGCCGCGGTTAAGACCGTGGCGAGGCAAGCGATCCGGGCCTCCGCTTCCAGGGACGGAAAGCGATTCCGCTGTTGCCAATCGAGCTTCCAGAGTCGAGAATCAAATCGAAAGAGGAATTCATGACCGCGATCTTGCCCTCGATTGAATCGCCAAGAGACCTGCAAGGGCTGAGTGATCAGGAACTCACTCAGCTGGCGCAAGAAATGCGCGACGAGTTGGTGCGCGTGCTGCGGAAACGGCCCGCCCACTTCGCCAGCAACCTGGGTGTGGTCGAACTGTGCCTGGCCTTGCACCTGACCTTCGATTTCAGCCAGGATCGCCTCATCTGGGACACGGGCCACCAGATCTATCCGCACAAGCTGATTACGGGCCGCTTCCCGCAGTTCGATACCATTCGCACCCGCGGCGGCCTCATGGGCTACCCGAATCCCAACGAGAGCCCCTTTGACCTGTTCATGACAGGCCACGCGGGCTGTGCCCTCTCGTGCAGCCTGGGCATGAAGGTTGGCGATGAACTGCTCGGCCACGGCGACCGCCATTGCGTGGCCGTCGTCGGCGACGGCGCCTTGCCTTCCGGCATTGTCTTCGAAGCTCTGAACAACGCGGGCGGGCTCGGCAAGAACCTGCTCATGATCCTGAATGACAACAAGATGTCGATCTGCCCGCGCGTCGGCGGGCTGGCGGCGTCCCTCGATCGCGCCCGCCTGACCAACTTCTATCAAGACAGCAAACGCCACCTGCAGAACCTGCTCAAGAGCATCCCGGTCGTTGGCGAGATGGCCAGCAACGCGCTCATGCAATTCCGCGACGGGCTCAAGGCCCTGTTCACGGGCGGCATGCTCTTCGAAGAGCTCGGCTTCCGCTATATCGGCCCGGTCGACGGGCACGATCTGCCCACGCTGCGGCGCTGGCTGCGCGACCTCAAAGATCAGAAGGGCCCGGTCCTGCTGCACGTGCTCACCGAAAAGGGCAACGGCGTGCCGCAGGCCATGCAAGATCCGGTCACGTTCCACACGCCGCCGGTGTTCGAGCAGGTCGGCCCGGCCTGGACCAACCTGCTGCTCAAGCGCGGCGGCGGCAAGGCCTACACCGACGCCGTCAGCTCCGCCATCTACAACGCCATGCAGGAAGACAAGAAGGTCGCTGTGATCACGGCCGCCATGTGCCAGGGCAACAAGCTCGAAAAGGTTCGCAGCGACTTCCCGGAGCGCTTCTTCGATACGGGCATCTGCGAGTCGCACGCCGTGGCGTTTGCCGCGGGCCTGGCCAAGGCGGGCATGCGGCCCATCGCCGACATCTACTCCACCTTCTTGCAGCGTGCCTTCGACCAGATTTTCCAGGAGGTGGCATTGCAGAACCTGCCGGTCACGTTCTGCCTGGACCGCGCCGGGCTGACTGGCCCGGACGGCCCGACGCATCATGGCGTGTTCGACACGACCTATCTGCGGCTGTTCCCGAATTTCACGGTGATGGCGCCGGGCGACGAGCTGGATGTGGCGCCGATGCTCGAGTTCGCGCTGGCGCATGACGGTCCGGCCTCCATCCGTTATCCGAAGGCGGGCCTGGAAAGAGTGGAACGCGGCGTGGCCCCGATCGAACATGGCCAGGCCGAGATTTTCGAGTGGGGTCCCGACGGCGCTCTCATCGCTTATGGCACGCTGTTCAGCAACTGCGTGAAGGCCGCGGCCCAGCTGCGTGAGGAGGGTATCGAGATGGGCGTGATCAACGCCCGTTTCGCCAAGCCGCTCGACAAGGCCACCATCCTCCGGGCCGTGGAGCAGTTGCCGCTGGTGGTCACCATCGAGGAAGGGACGCTGGTGGGCGGCTTCGGCACCGCGGTGCTGGAAGCGGCCGCCGAGGCCGGGCTCGACGCCCGCAATGTCGTCCGTCTTGGCTTGCCCGATAACTTCGTCGAGCATGGCGAACGGCCCGAATTGCTCGCCGACCTTGGCCTGGATGTCGAAGGCATCTGCAATACGGTGCGGCAGCAGCTGGCGGTGGCCCGCGATCTGCCCACGCGCTAAGTCTTCGCTTCAGCGCACACAAACGCTTGCGGTCTGGTAGAGACCGCAAGCGTTTTTCGTTTCACACGCCGAGATACTGGCGGACCGACTCGAAGAGGGACGCCAGCACGGGCTGATGCGGGCCGAGGCGGTCAATGAGATAGAACAGGGCCGACATGTCGAGGGCCCCAAACGTATAGGGAAGCTTCCTGCCCTTCCATTCTTTCACGCGGGCCAGCCAGCCCGCGAAGCGCTCGGCACGTTCCGACCAGGCCGTGTACTTCTCTTCGATGCGGTCGCGCTTCTCGACGAGCTGGCCGAGGCGGAATTGCTGCCTGGCCTGGACACAAGGATCGCGGCTGCGGTTGCCCGGTTTCACGTCCATTTCTTCGGCCAGCTTATCAACGACCACCGCCGCCTGGCCGAACTTGTTTTCGAGCGCGGCCACACGCCGGTTCAACGCCCAAGCCATCACGCTCAAGCAGACGATCAGCAACGAGTAGAACAGGATCATGGCTCCTCCCTCATGGGGTGTAACAGTGGAAGCTGGAGTGGGCGCACGAGCCGAGAACTGCTAGCCGTCCTGGCCGTCGCACGTACCGACAAGAGGAGCAAGGGCAGCAAGTGCAGGTTCGCGAGAATCGGCTGGTTTTTCGGCCCGGCGGGCGAGCCGACTCGCGAAATCCTGGCGCGAATGCCTGGATTCTGCGCCAAGGCTGCGTCGGGCTACGTGTCAGTTGTGTCTGGTGCAGAAAGTTGACGGCTGGTGATCTGGAGCCGGGATCCCTTTTGCCAGCGCAGCGCGAAGCGAGCGGGGGGCGGAATTCCCCGCTGTGGGCGACAGTCGAGGCCCGCTCGCGTGAACATCGGCATCGGGAACACACTTAGCAAACGAACCACCCGCGCCAAACTTAAGCGGAAACAGTGCTCCAGATTCCAGGTGGCGCGTGCAATCGGAGCGTTAGAATGGTCCTCGTTGTTCCAGCGAATCTTGCCGGAGGATCGGCCATGCAGCGAATCGTGCCCGTGGGGCTGGTCGCCCTGCTCCTGTGTTCGTGCGGCAGCAGCAAGGAGGAAGAAGGGCCGAAGAAGCAGATCGCCCGCTGGCAAGTGAAAGTGGGCGAGTCGGGGGTGGCCACCTCGCTCGAGGCCTACCAGCGTTACGAAAAGCTCTCGGCCGCGAAGGACGAGCTCAAGATTCAGCAGCTGGCCCTCAAGGGAGAACTTTTCTCGGTGACGCGCGGCACCGAAGTCGAGATGCTCGAAAACGACCTGCTCGTTTCCAAGATCCGCGTCAAGAGCGGCCCGCAGGCGGGGCGGGAGGGCTATCTCGCCACCGAGCACGTCGAACGGGTTTTCCTGCGCCAGTGACGGCCGCTCGGCGGCGGTCTATGCTAACAACAGGCAACCATTCGAGCACAGCACCAGGCAGGACCTCACAATGCCAGTCACTTTCGACATCCTCGGCACGCGCGCGGAGCGCGTGCAGCTCAGCCAGCAAGAAGTGGCCCGCTATAGCCGGCACCTGATCATGCCGGAAGTGGCCCTCGACGGGCAGAAACGCCTCAAAGCATCTTCCGTGTTGCTGATCGGCGCGGGCGGACTCGGTTCGCCCCTCGGTCTCTATCTGGCGGCGGCCGGGGTGGGCCGGATCGGCCTCGTCGACTTCGACGTCGTCGATTTCTCCAACCTGCAACGCCAGGTCTTGCACGGCACACCCGATGTGGGGCGGCCCAAGCTTCAGTCGGCCAAGGAGCGGCTCAACGCCATCAATCCCGAGGTGCAGATCAATCTCTATGGCGAACGGCTCAGTGCCGACAACGCCATGAAGATCTGTGAGCCCTACGACATCGTCATTGATGGCACCGACAACTTTCCCACGCGCTACCTGGTCAACGATGTATGCGTGCTCTTGAAGAAGCCGAACGTCTACGGCAGCATCTTTCGCTTCGACGGGCAAGCCTCTGTCTTCTTTCCGCCGCACGGGCCGTGCTACCGTTGCCTGTATCCGGAGCCGCCCCCGCCCGGCGAGGTTCCCTCGTGTGCGGAAGGCGGGGTGCTCGGCATCCTGCCCGGGCTGGTCGGCTGTATCCAGGCCACCGAGGCGGTGAAGCTCATTCTCGGCAGCGGCAGCCCGTTGATTGGCCGGCTGCTGCTTTACGATGCACTGCAGATGACTTTTCAGCAGTTCAAGGTGAAGCGAAACCCGAAGTGTCCGATCTGTGGCGATCAGCCCACCATCAAGCAGCTCATCGATTACGAACAGTTCTGCGGGCTGCGCGGGCAAGAACCACCGGCCCCGCCCGCCAGCGCGGCGGGCGACGCCACCGTGGAAGAACTGAAGCAGCGCATCGATCAGCAGGACGGCGTCTTCATTCTCGACGTGCGCAATCCCGAGGAATTCCAGATCTGCCGCATTCCGGGCAGCACACTGATCCCACTGCCAGAGTTGCCGAACCGGCTGAAGGAACTCGACGCAGCGCGAGAGCTGATCGTCCACTGCAAGAGCGGCATGCGCAGCCAGAAGGCGGTCAACATCCTGCGCGAGGCGGGCTTCGGCAAGGCGCGCAATCTCAAGGGTGGCATCCTGGAGTGGGCCCGGAAGATTGACAGCACCATGCCGACCTATTGAGGAGCAAACATGAGCGTCGACATCGACTGGATGTACTTCCGCAAGGGCTGAATGTCCTGCAAGAAGGCTCAGGGGTTCCTTGAGTCCAAGGAGTTGCAGGCGGAAGCCATCACCGACGCATCCAAGGAACGCAAGGGACCCAAGGAGGCTCTCGCCCTGGCCCGCCAGGCGACGCAGATCGTCGTTGCCAAGGGCAAGAAGGTCGTTCGCTTCGACATGAAGAAAGACAAGCCCGACGACGAGACGCTGCTGGCCCATCTCCTCGGGCCGACGGGCAACCTGCGTGCCCCGACCCTGCTCCTGGGCAAGACGCTCCTGGTCGGCTTCGGCGACGCTGCCTACGCCGAGCTCCTGGGTTGAAAGAGCTTGCGATAGACCACCATGCTGTCTCCCGGCGCATAGTAATCTTCCAGCACGGCATGGCGCTGGTAACCGTGCTTTTCGTAGAAGCGGCGCGTCGGCTCGTAGTGGGGCATTGACGAGGTTTCGACGAGCAGGTGGCGGCCCGCCTTGCTGTCGATGTCTTTTTCCAGGTGCTGCAAGAGCAGCGTGCCAATACCCTGCCCGTGCCGCTCGGTGGCCACGGCGATCCACCACAGGTACCAGGTGCCCAGCGTCATGGCAGCGGGGGCATAGTAGGCAAAGCCGCGGATGCCGGCGGCGTCTGCTTCGGTCACGCACAAGTGGCCCTGCTCCCGATTGCCGCCATGGTAATCGTCCAGCACTTCCTGCAGGGCCACGATCTCGAGGGGCCGGAAGACGCCCGTCGCCTCGGTCAGCTTCAGCAATGCCGGTGTATCGTCGGGTACGGTCGCGCGGATCATGCGGTCCAACTCGCCTTGACAGGGAAAACGGAATCCAGTCCGTTCTGTACCAGCGTGAACGCAAAGGTCAAAATAGAACGGAAGCTGATTAGTTCGACAAGGAAAAAGCGGAGAAACGCATGCGTGTGGCACTGACGCTGGCAGTCTGCTTGTGGCTGGGAAGTGATGGGCGGGCCGCCGAGCTGCGCGCCGGCGCGGCAACCATCGACATCACGCCCCCCACGGGCTACGCCATGTGGGGCTACGCCTCGCGCAAGGACGCGCCGAGTGATGGGGTGCTCGAGCCGCTCAAGGCGCGTGCCCTAGTACTGACCGTCGGTGAGACGAGCATCGCCCTGGTAAGTCTTGACCTGGGCCGCTCTCCCACGCGCGAATCCTTTGCCCGCATCCGCGCGAAGACCAAGAAAGATGCGGGCATCGAGCATCTCTTCCTGGTGGCTTCGCACACGCATCACGGGCCGGTGCTCGAGCTGGAAGATTGGCCCACGCCCGAGAAATCGTACGTGCACGAACTGGAAGGCAAGCTGGCGAAGGTCATTGTCGAGGCGGCCGAGGCCAGGCAGCCTGCCCGGCTGGGCATTGTCGAGAAAGAAGTGGATGCCAACCGCAATCGCCACTGGCGGCGGCCCGATCCGCCCGTCGATCGTGCCCTGCTGGTCTTGCGCGTCGAGGACTTGAAGGGCAAGCCGATCGCGCATGCCGTGAACTTCGCGGCCCACCCGACCATGCTCGACCGCAAGGTGCACAAGTTTGCCCCAGATTACGTGGGTGCATTGTGCGCGGCCGTCGAAAAGAAGACCGAGGTGCCCTGTCTCTTCTTGCAAGGGGCCTGTGGCGACCTGTCCCCCAATCCGCGCGGGCAGGCCGATCCCGCCGCCTTCGGCAAATACGTGGCCGGCCTGGTCCTGGAGCTGATCCCGAAGATCGAGTGCAAGGAAGGTGCGGACGCGACGCTGAAAGTGGCCCACGAGACCCTGCGTTTCAAGGGCCGTCTCGACCTGAGCAACGTGGTGGTGCGCGGCGCGCTCGGCTACGCCTTCTATCCCGAGCTGATCAAGTTCTACGAACGCGAATATCGCGAGGGAGTGCGCCCCTGCTTGAGCGTGGCAGTGCTCGACGGCAGGATCGGCATCGTGGGCGTCTCGGGCGAGGTCTTCTGCGGCCACTCCTTGCACCTGAAGAAGCGCGCCGGGCTGGAGCATCTCCTGTTCCTGGGCTATTGCAACGACTACCAGCAATACTTTCCGACCATCGAATCGGCAGCCCAGGGCGGTTACGGAACGGAGCCCTACATTGCCTCGGCCGAGATCGGCGCCGGCGAACGCATCATGGACCGAGCCCTGACGCTCCTCTTCGAACTGAGGGGCAAGCTGAAGAAGTGAATTCGCGCACGGTCAATGGACCACTTCCAGCTCGAGGATGTTGGAGCGGAGCTCGCCCGTCCAGTAGGAGGCACGCGGGTTAGCCGGGAAACCCGCCACGGGCAGCTTGCTTTGCCCGGCGGTCGCGCTCAGCACGGTACACAGGCGATGGGTGCCTGCCCGCGGCGCCTCGGCACTCACATACTTGCTGGCATACATCAACGTGTCGTCTTCGGTATGGAGCTGGACGCGTGAGACGTACTGGATGGTGCCCCGCGCCGGGACGGTGACAAAGACCGGGCCAGCCCCCGTGCCGCAGAGATCGACGCGCCAGTGCTGTTTGCCTTCACGGCCCGTCGCATCGAGTACGCGAAGATTGGCGCCGCACTCGAAGTAGTTGCCGCAGGTGGAGAAGCCGACCTGGACGTTGATGTCTTCGTCGGTCATGTTGCAGAGGGTGGTGGTGAGGGTGAGCTTGCTGCCCGGGCGAATCTTGTCGGTATCGGCGGACAGGCGCAGCTTGAGACCGCCGACGACCTTGCCGCCGCCGTCATGGATGGACAAAGCTTGCAGTACATGGTTCGCGCGTGCCCGCACTTCGGGGCTGGTTGTCTTGGCGACGGCGTCCTTGAGGGGTTCGATCACTTCCGGCCCGCGGGCCAGCAAGAGGCGCGTGGCCTGTTCGCGAATGATGAAGTTGTCGTCGTCGAGTTCGGCGATGAGCTGGGCAATCGGCCTGGTGTCTGTTTGCGCCGGCTCCGCGCCGGCGAGGAACCCTGGTGTATTGATCATCCACAGGGTGAAGAGAGAGAGGATAGCTAGCGCCCGCATGAGGGTTGACTCCTTCGCAGGATTGCTTGTGAGGTTTCATTCGGCGAGCGGGGTGTGGCTGGCCCCCGCTCGCCTGATGCATGAACAAGTCATGAGAAGCCAGGCTTCGTCATTCCAGGTTGCCGCCAGGCGCTGTAAGATTGGACAAGGTGCAATGCTCGGCGGCAATGCTGGCTCCGCCTGGTCGGAGTTCATTGTTCGAAGCCGGGTTGCTCCCGACAAGGACCGCCAGGCACGTTTTTCGAGAGTTTTCTCGAGAAGAGCATGACTGCAACGCCACCACCTGCCGAGTCTGCCCCGGCTCCCGATCTTAGCGGGAAAGTGCTCGGGGACTTCAAGGTTCTGCGCAGGCTGGGGGAAGGTGGCATGGGGCAGGTCTACCTGGCCGAGCAGATTTCCTTGAAGCGGAAGGTGGCCCTCAAGGTGTTGCGGGCCGACCTGGCTGCCAACGAGGTTTCGCTCAAGCGCTTCCGGGCCGAGGCGGAGGCGGTGGCCCGCATCACGCACGCCAACATCGTGCAAGTCTATGCGATCGACGATCGCAACGGCATGCACTTCATGGCCCTTGAATATGTTGATGGGACCAACCTGCGCGACTACCTGGCCAAGAAGGGGGTGCCCGAACTGCCGATCGCGCTGAGCGTGATCCGGCAGGTGGCTTCGGCCCTGGCGCGGGCTCATGAACTCGGCATCGTTCATCGCGACATCAAACCAGAAAACATCCTGATCACGCGGCATCTGGAAGTGAAGGTGACCGACTTCGGGCTATCGCGTTGCTTCAAGGGGGAGCAGCCCGCCCTGAACTTGACGGCCAGCGGCATCACTATGGGCACGCCGCTGTACATGAGCCCGGAGCAGGTGCAGGGCCACAACATCGATCCGCGCAGCGATATCTATTCATTCGGCGTGACGTGCTTTCACATGCTGACGGGCGACCCGCCCTTTCGCGGGCAGACGGCCTTCGAGGTGGCGGTGCAGCACGTGCAGAAGGAGCCCGAGAAGCTGCTGCAGTTGCGGCCCGATCTGCCCGTCGAGCTGTGCGATCTGATCGACAAGATGATGGCCAAGGACCCGAACAAGCGGTTCCAGACGGCCCGGGACATCTTGCGCGACCTGACCCAGCTGCGTTCGACCTTGAGCAACACACGGCCCTTGCCTCCGGTCACCGACGAGAGCGTGGAGTTTACCTCGTCGGCGTCCAATCCGGCGTTGCTGGCCGTGACCGAACCGGTGGCGGCCCCGAAAAAGCGGCGCTGGAAATTGTGGGCCGTGCCCCTATCGATGTTGCTGGCTCTCGTTGCGGGTGCTGCCCTTGCTTATCAGTTCACCACACCGCCGGAGCCCGTGCCCGAGGCCGCCCCGAAGGACATTCGCATCGCCTTCCGGAACGACGAGGAAGATCGGCTGAAGGACGACGTGGCCAAGTTGACAACAGGCAAGCGGCCCCGCCGCGAAGGGGCGCAGGCCGCCATCGATCTCGGCCTCTACTACCTCGAGCAGCGGCGCTGGAACGATGCCGAGAGCTTCTTCAAGGCACTCGTCGACGATCCAAGGTATGGCGGGAACTACGAAGAGCTGGGCTGGCTCGGGCAGGGCATCGTGCTGGCTTACCAGGACAAGCCGCGCGAGTCGCTGCTGGCGCTGGAACGGAGTCGCGTGGGGCTGGAACGCGAGAACTTTCGCAAACTGCAGCTTTTCAATAATCCAAGACTCCGGCTGTTCCTGGCCCGCGCCCTCGATCGCGACCGCGTCAACTGCGATGCGCTGAAGATTCCCTTCCCGGCGGATCTCGAACAGCTCCGGCGGCCGCAACCTATCAAGGGCAAGGCCAAGTAGTTCGGGCCGATGAAGATTTCCACACGATTTGTGGAATTCTGAGACGCCGCTTGCCCTCTGTCCCATTCCTGCAAGAATAGACCGAGAACACACGCGCAACTCTTTTTCCTCAAGGAGAAAAGGATGAGCACACCTCTCGAAAGCTTGATCGCCACCGGCACGAAGCTGTGGCTCGATTCCATCGACCCCGACCTGGTCGTGAAGAATCATGCCCTCGGCGCCAGCGGGGCCACCTCCAATCCCATCATTGTCTCCGATCTCATCAAGACGGGCCGCTTCGACGACCTTCTCTCCAAGGGCTTGAAAGAAGGCCTCTCCGACCACGACCTAGCCTGGTCGATCACCGATCACCTGGTCAAGAACGCACAGAAAGTCTTCCTGCCCGTGTGGGAAAAATCCAAGGGGAACGACGGCTACGTCTCCTTCGAGCTCGACCCGCTGCTCGAAGACGTGAAGCTCAACCTGCCCGTCGAGGAACGGACCAAGAAATACATCGAGCTGGGCAAGAAGTGGGCCGTCGGCCACAAGAACCGCATGATCAAGGTGCCCGCCACCCCGGGCGGACTGGCTGCCCTCGAGGAACTGTGCGCTGCCGGCGTCACCCTGAATGTCACGCTCATCTTCCATGAAGATCAATATCACGCGGCCCGCGACGCCGTCTGGCGCGGCGCCCAGAGACGCAAGGAACGCGAGCCGTTCAAGTCGGTCTACAGCATCTTCGTGAGCCGACTGGACGTGTATACCGAGAAGCACGTGCCCGACCTGTCGCCCGCCGCGCAGGGCATGGTCGGCATCGTCAATGCCAAGCACATCTGGAAGCAGAACCAGGATTTCTGGGCCGACAAGAAGCTGCCCTTGCAGCAGGAAATGATCTTCGCCAGCACGGGCACGAAGAAGAAGGAAGATTCGCCCACCAAATACGTGGCGGCCTTCGCCGGCTCGGATATCGAAACCAATCCGCCCGCCACCAATGACGCCGTGCAAGCCAGCGGGCAGACCTTCACCAAGCAGGTCGACAAGCTGCCCGACACCAAGATCCTCCAGGAGATCGACGAGAAGGTCGACATGAAGAAACTGGAGAAGACCTTGATGGACGAAGGGCTGCAAAAATTCGCCGATCCGCAACACGCCCTGCTGGCGCTGATTGCGGAAAAGCGCAAGGCGCTGGAGAAGACCGCCGTCGGAGCGAAGTGACTCTCTCTCTACCTCGTTCCCACGCTTCGCGTGGGAAGGCCGCTCTGCGGCGATGCTGACTTGTTCACAGTCCTAGAGGACGCAAGAAGCCCGGCTTCCATGGGAAGCCGGGCTTCTTGCATGTGGGGCAGGTTTTCAACCTGCCACGAGTGAGCTGTGGAACTGCTGACGCGCATGAAAAACGGCGTTCTTCGTGGTGAAGAACGCCGGCTGCTTGGCCTGTTGAGCGCCTGACAAAACCTTTGACCCTGCATGATGGCAAGGTGGCCTGTTTTGCCAGGCGCTCGGTGATTTCTCTGCCCGCGGGGGGTACTGGCCATGCCGCGTACCCATTAATACCATAACATGTTTTGTCATCGGAGGCGAAGGAGTTTCCGGATTTCCGGGAAAAAATGTCGGCCCCTCCTTCGCGATACAAGCGGATCTTGCGCCAACCCGAAGCGTAAGCGAGGAGGGCTACAGCCCCGCGCTGCCGCTGGCCACGGCTAGATTAGGAGGTTTCCTATCTTCGGCATGCCTTATCTGGTCCGCGTGCACTCGGGTTTGACATGAACGTTGAAATGCCCTAATCTGGACCGCGGTTCCAATCAATCTCCGACTTCGGTAAGACTCATGGCACAGCCCGCCCTCAGCTTCCGGCGCATGGAATGGCGGATGTGGCGACACAGCTACATCAGCCAGGTTCCCGAGGCGGAGCGGCTGGCCTGGATCCGGCCCTGCGGTGAGGCGCAGCCGGGCGAATCGAACCTGGCCCCGGCCATCGTGCAAGACATCTCACTGGGAGGCATCAGCTTCAGTGTCAGTCGGTCGATCCCCTCGGGCATGCTGCTGAAGGTGGAACTGCCGAGCTTTGCCCGCGATCCAATCGAGTTGCTGGCCCGGGTATTACACGTGCGTTCGCAGCCCGGGGGTGCGAACTGGCTGCTGGTGTGCTGCTTTGCCCGCGAGTTGACCGACGAAGTCTTGCAGCAGTTCGGCGCCCGTCGCGAACGCCCCGAGAAGGACGATGGCCGTTCCTGGGTTCGTTTCCCGTGTGCCGCCGACACGACGGTGCATGTGGTGCTGGCCGCCGAGCCCACCGAGTGGCACGCGCGCATCGTCAACATCTCGGCGGGCGGCGTCGGCTTGATCGTGCCCGGCGTTCTCGAAGGCGGCACCCTCCTCAATCTCGATCTTCGCGATCCTAGCAACCAGCAGGAACCGCGCACCATTCTCATCCGCGTGGTTCACTGTGATCCCGAAGACAATGCCTACCGCCTCGGCTGCACCTTCGTCGACGAGCTAAAGGACGAAGACCTGCGTCTGCTCATGTAAATCTGCCTCAGAACGCGGAATGCCGAAGTAACGGTGGCAACGACGGCGCCGCTTCTCTATTCTGTTGTTGTTGCTGAACCCGACCCTGGCTCCAATTTTCGAAAGCGCCCGGGGATGATCGCTTGCGAAGCGATGTGCCCGGATTCGCCCGCGGATTGACGCGGGCGCCTTCGGATATTCTGGCGCTGCGGAGGTATGTCATGCCCGTGGTCCTGATCGGCACGCTCGACACCAAGGGGCAAGAGTTTCACTTTGTCCGCGAACGATTGCGCGAGGCCGGGCTGGCGACCCTGGTGATCGATGCCGCCGTCGTCGAGCCTCCCTTCTTCGAGCCCGACATAAAGCGTGACGAGGTGTTCGCCGCCGCCGGGGCCAGGCTCGCCGACGTGCAGAAAGCGGGCGACCGGGGCAAGGCCATCGAACTCGCCGCCCGGGGGGCCGCCAGGATCGTCGCGGACCTCTTCGCCGCGGGCAAGGTCGATGCCGTGCTCGGGCTAGGCGGATCGGCGGGCACCACCATTGCCACCGCGGCCATGCGTGCCTTGCCCTTCGGCGTCCCCAAGCTGATGGTCTCCACGCTCGCCAGCGGGCAGGTCAAGCAATACGTCGGCGTCCGCGACGTGATGATGATGTACTCGGTGGTCGATATCAGCGGCATCAACCGCATCAGCCGCACGGTGCTGACCAACGCCGCGAACGCCATCATCGGCATGGCCCGGCAGGGTGCGACGGCCGCGCCGCCGCCGGACAGCGACAAGCCGCTCTTGACCGCGTCCATGTTCGGCGTCACCACGCCCTGCGTGGAGGCGGCCCGCAAGGTGCTCGAGCAAAGCAACTACGAGGTGCTCGTCTTCCACGCCACGGGCACGGGCGGCATGACCATGGAATCCTTC